>NZ_JBPXMB010000019.1:0-234339 GCF_051918945.1 Streptosporangium sp. LJ11 | reverse complement strand
CGAGGCCGTCATCGCCGAGAAGCCCGAGAAGGCCGGAGCCGCCCCCGCCATGCCCGGCGGCGGCGACATGGACTTCTGAGTCCACGCGCTTTCGAAAAAGAGGCGACCCCGAAGTGCCGGGGCCGCCTCTTTTTGTTTCCGTGCTCCGCTTCGTCGTACCCCGTCGCCCGGCGCGGTGGCCCGTACGCGGCCCCGAGGCTAGCCGAGCTGCGCGGGCAGCGGCCTGGAGTGCAGGACGGTCAGGGAGGTGACCGCGCGGGTCAGCACCACATAGAGGCGGGCCAGGCCGCGGGGCTCGGCGTCGACGATGTCGGCGGGCTCGGACACGATCACGTGGTCGTACTCCAGGCCCTTGGCCAGGGACGCCGGGACGACCAGGAGGCGGTGGTCCTCGACCGTGTCGGGGCTCAGCACCCGATGCTCCAGGTGGGCCAGGGCCTTGGACACGGCGCCCACCGAGGCGTCGGGGACGATGACGCCGATCGACCCCTCGCGGGCGAGCGCCTCCTCGGCGGCGCGGGCCAGCGACGCCGCCAGGTCGGGCGCCGGGCGCACCGACAGGGAGCCCGCGCCGGGCCGTAGCGACCGGGGAGCGGCCAGGTCGGGGGCGACGGAGGGCAGCAGCCTGGCCGCGTAGTCGAGGACCTCCCGGGGCACCCGGAAGCCGAGGGTGAGCTCGGTGACCGCGCCGTCCTCGAAGCCGAGGTGGGTGAGGACCTCCGTCCAGGAGTGGGCGGACCAGGGAGTGGTGCCCTGCGCGAGGTCGCCCAGCACGGTGGCCGAGCCGGTGCGGCAGCGCCGCCCCAGGGCCCGCAGCTGCATGGCCGACAGGTCCTGGGCCTCGTCCACGACCAGGTGGCCCAGCGGGGTGGTCCGCTCGATCATGTCGGCCAGCTCGTCCATCAGCGCGCCGTCGGCCGCCGACCACTTGGCCGAGCGGAAGGACTTGGCGGGCTTCGCCCACAGCAGCAGCGACTGCTCCTCGGCCGTGAGGTCGTCCTTGGCCGCGGCGGCGAGGAAGGCGGGGTCGCTGAACAACCGGTGGAGCACCTGCTGCGGGGTCAGCTTGGGCCAGACCAGGTCCACGAGCTGCCTGACCGGCTTGGACCTGGCCACCGCGTCCTGCACCCGGTCGTCGGGCGACTCGCCGCGCTGCTCCATCCGGACGAGCACCAGGTGGGCGAGACGCTGGGCGAGCGTGGCACGCCCCGGGCCGTAGCGGGTGGTGCCGCGCAGCGCGGCGACGATCTCGCGGACCTCGTGGTCGGCCACCCGGTAGCGGTTGATCCCCTTGGTGAACAGCACGCCCTCGGTGGGCTTGACGACGTGCATCCACAGGGCGCGCCCGAGCACGGGGACGATCCTCGCGTCACCCTTGATCGTGCTGGTGGCGGGGTCCTCCGGGGTGGAGTGGTCGCCG
Organism: Streptosporangium sp. LJ11; assembly: GCF_051918945.1. Taxonomy (NCBI): domain Bacteria; kingdom Bacillati; phylum Actinomycetota; class Actinomycetes; order Streptosporangiales; family Streptosporangiaceae; genus Streptosporangium; species Streptosporangium sp. LJ11. Next base: position 232,919 of record NZ_JBPXMB010000019.1, on the reverse strand, counting down.
AGGATCCCGGCGGCCGTGGTCTGGTCGACCTTGACCTCGCCCAGGGCGGGGAGCACGGAGGAGATGTAGGAGAGGAACGCCCGGTTCGGGCCGACGATCATCACGCCCGACCTGGCGAGCCGCTCGCGGTGGGTGAAGAGCAGGTAGGCCGCCCGGTGCAGGCCGACGGCGGTCTTCCCGGTGCCGGGGGCGCCCTGGACGCACACCGTCCGCCCCAGGTCCGAGCGGACGATCTCGTCCTGGTCGGGCTGGATCGTCGCGACGATGTCGCGCATCGGCCCCGAGCGCGGACGCTCGATCTCCTCGGTGAGGATCCTGCTCTGGGCGAGGGCGGGGCCGCCCAGGTCGAGGCGCTCGTCCTCGTAGGCGGTCAGGTCGCCGCCCCGGTAACCGAACCTGCGGCGCAGCGCGACGCGCATCGGGTCGGACGGGCTGGCCTGGTAGAAGGCCCGCGAGACCGGGGCCCGCCAGTCGATGACCAGGGGGCGGCTGCTGTCGTCGTGGACGTGCCTGCGCCCGACGTAGACCGTACCGGGAAGGTCGTCTCCCGCCTGGCGGTCGAGGCGGCCGAAGAACAGCGGCGTGCCGGAGTGGTCGGCGAGCGCCTCGACGCGCTGGTCCAGCAGCGCCTGCAGGATCTGCTGGGAGACCCAGTCTCCGGCGGCGTCGGAGGAGAGGGAGCGGGCGTGCTCGCGCATCGCGCGGAGCGCCGCCCTGGAGGTGGCCAGGTGTTCGCGCTCGGCGGCGAGAATCCGGGCGGGATCGTCGGTTATGTCAGGGGCCAATTGATGTGCGGGCACGCTGAAGCGCCTCCCATTCGATAAACGGAGGTGGTGGTCATCGGGCAGCGAATCGACCAGCTTAGCGGCGACTCACCCGCGTCTCAAAAGGATTAATGCCGGACTGGGAAGCGGCGGTCGCGGGTATCCCAACGGTCGTGCGGATCTCCCCTGTCATACCGGCCGTCGCCAGTCTTCTCCTGGCCGCGCTCTGGGGATTCTCGGTGTTCGCGGGCTGGGGGGTCGAGGCCTTCTGCTCCGACCCCGGCTGCGTGGACGGGCTGGCCGGGGTGGTCAGGCTGTCGTCCCTGTTCGCGGCGGTCGCGGTCTGTTGCACGGTGGCCGCCCTGCTGGCGCCGGGGAGGCGCGGCGCCGGAAGTCGTTTCACCGCGCTGATGACCGCCGCGGTGGCCGCCTGGGTGGTCGCGGAGGGCGTTCTCTTCGCGGGCGGCCTGATCGTCCGGTCGTCATTGTGATCGCCCGGGCGTCACCCTGATCGCAGGGTCGCCACCCCGATCGTTCGGTAGTCGATCTGCCACCCTCCGTCATTCTCTGTCGAAATAGCGAAAAAGCGCGGCAAACATGGTGACTCCCTCAGATCATGGGGGTATGTCGCCAGTGGCCGCCGAGGCCTAGCGAGGGGGTGGTTTGTTTGTCGAAAGCCCGCGGGATTTCGTGGACCTGACACAAATTGACGACGTGTTCGCCAGGTGGGGTCATTCTCCGGCGAGCACGTCGTCCGCGTCGATGATCTGGTACGCGTACCCCTGCTCGGCCAGGAACCGCTGCCGGTGGGCGGCGAAGTCCTGGTCCACCGTGTCACGGCTGACCACCGAGTAGAACCGGGCCCCGCCCCCGTCGGCCTTCGGCCTCAGCACCCGGCCCAGCCGCTGAGCCTCCTCCTGCCGGGACCCGAAGGTGCCCGACACCTGGATGGCCACCGCCGCCTCCGGCAGGTCGATGGAGAAGTTGGCGACCTTGGAGACGACCAGGACCTGGATCTCCTTGTCGCGGAACGCCTGGAAGAGCCGCTCCCGCTCCTTGACCTTCGTCTCCCCCTTGATCACCGGCGCGTTCAGGTGCTCGCCGAGCTCGTCGAGCTGGTCGATGTACTGCCCGATGACCAGCACCTGCTCGTCCAGGTGCCGGCGGACCAGCGCCTCGGTCACCCGCGTCTTGGACGGCGTGGTCGCGCAGAACCGGTAGCGCTCCTCGGACTCGGCCATCGCGTAGGCCAGCCGCTCCTCGTCGGTCAGCGTCACCCGCACCTCGACGCAGTCGGCCGGGGCGATCCAGCCCTGGTTCTCCATCTCCTTCCACGGCGCGTCGTACCGCTTGGGACCGATCAGGGAGAACACGTCGCCCTCCCTGCCGTCCTCGCGCACGAGCGTCGCGGTCAGGCCCACCCGCCGCCTGGCCTGCAGGTCGGCGGTCATCCGGAAGATCGGCGCGGGCAGCAGGTGCACCTCGTCGTAGACGACCAGGCCCCAGTCGCGGGCGTCGAACAGCTCCAGGTGCCGGTAGACGCCCTGCCTGCGGGTCGTCATCACCTGGTACGTGGCGATGGTGACGGGCCGGATCTCCTTCTTCGTGCCGGTGTACTCGCCGATCTCGTCCTCGGTCAGCGAGGTCCGCTTGAGCAGCTCCTGCTTCCACTGGTGCGCGGAGACCGTGTTGGTCACCAGGATCAGCGTCGTCGCCTTGGCCTGCGCCATCGCCGCCGCGCCCACGATCGTCTTGCCCGCCCCGCAGGGGAGCACGACCACGCCGGAGCCGCCGTGCCAGAACGCCTCGGCGGCCTCCCGCTGGTAGGTGCGCAGCTCCCAGCCGTCCTCGGTGAGCGCGATCGGGTGGTGCTCGCCGTCGACGTATCCGGCCAGGTCCTCGGCGGGCCAGCCCAGCTTGAGCAGGTGCTGCTTGATGTTTCCGCGCTCGCTCGGGTGCACCACCACGCCGTCGTCGCCCAGGCGCTCGCCCAGCAGCGGCTGGATCTTCTTGGCGCGCAGGACCTCTTCCAGCACGGCCTTGTCGGTGCTGGTCAGGGCGAGCCCGTGAACCGGGTGCTTCTCCAGGCGGAGCCTGCCGTAGCGCGACATCGTCTCGGCGACGTCGACCAGCAGCGCGTGCGGCACGGGGTAGCGGCTGTGCGCGATCAGCGCGTCGATCACCTGCTCGGCGTCGTGCCCGGCGGCCCGCGCGTTCCACAGCGCCAGAGGGGTGATCCGGTAGGTGTGCACGTGCTCGGGGGCACGCTCCAGCTCCGCGAACGGGGCGATCGCCTTGCGGCACTCCCCGGCCCTCTCGTGATCGACTTCAAGGAGCAGGGTTTTGTCCGATTGGACGATCAATGGTCCGTCAGTCACAGACTTCTCCCTTGGTCACCGCAGGTTACGGCGGATCAGCTCATGGTCGCACCCGTGGACGCCCGAAGGGTCGTCCCGCGCTCCCTGTATGCAACAGACGGGAACGTCCGGGCAGTCCCGACCGGCCCATCCGGTCTCCCGCGCCCGTCCGTCACCTGCCCGTCCGTCGTGTGCCCGGTCCGCGCGCGCCCGCCTGTCGCGTGTCCGCCCGTCGGGTGTCCGTACGTCGTGTACCCGGTTCGCGCACGCCCGCCCGCCGGGTGTCCGCCCGTCCGGACGCCCGGTCCTCGCGTGTCCGGTGCCGCGCGTACGGCTCCGGCGGGCGGTCCTCGGCATGGTCAGCTCGGGCCGAAGGCGCCGTTGAGGCCGGCGACGATGAAGAAGGCCACGCCCAGGACGAGCAGCACGACGTTGGCGCCGACGCTGATCCAGGTCCACTTGAGCAGGTTCCTCGCGCCTCGCGGGTCGGTGTCGACCCTGCCCAGCGCGAGGCCCGACAGGATGGTGCCGATGAGGCCGCCGGGGCTCGCGAAGCAGCTCAGCGCGAGCACGAGGCTGATGACCAGGGCGACGATCGCGTGCGTCCTGACGCTCTCGACCTCGCGGGACGGCGGCGCCCCGTAGCCCTGCCCGTACCCCTGCCCGTAGGGCTGCTCGCCGTAGCCCTGTCCATACCCCTGTCCGTAGGGCTGGTCGGGATGGCCGGGGGTCTGGCCATAGCCCTGGGCCTTGCCGTATTCGGGCTGACCGTACTCCGGCTGGACGTACTCCGGCTGGTAACCCTGCTGGGTCTGCTCGTAGCCGTACGGCTGCCGGTCGTGGCCCGGGGCCTGGCCCGGCCCCGTGGCGTAGGGGCTCTTCCAGTCGTCCGGGTTGGTGCTGGGGCCTTCGGAGTGACCGCTGCTCACTGGGGATCTCTCGCTTCTTTGGAGCTCAGAACGTCAACTGTTATCACGATATGGGTCGTGAGCCGGGTGTCAGGGGCGAATGGACTCGGTCGCATCCCGGCGGCCGGAGGAGACCCGGAGGAGGACCCTCGCGCCTTGGCGAGCGTCCCGCTGAACGACGCGGCGGACGGTGCGCCGCCACCGGACCGTCGGCCGAGCTCGTGGCGGCCCCGTTCCGGAACCTGAGACTACCCCGTGCTCTCGTCCGGCACACCGGGGCCGCACGGGCTTTCCGGTCCCCGGCGGAACCGGCAGGGGGCGTCTCACACGATGTCGGCTATGCCGGTGATGCGGTGCAGGGCGAAGCGGTGCACCGCCGCCCGCGTCTCGTCGTAGGCGGTGAGATAGCCGCCCTCCATCCGGGCGGGTTCGAGGATCCGGCTGGTGGCGTTGCCCTGGGAGTCGAGGTAGCCGATCCAGACCTGCGATCCCTGCCGGATGGCCTCGCGAAGGGCGGTGATCGTGGCGGTGGCGGGGGAGCGTGGCACCTGGCCGCCGGGGGCGGCCACCGGGGCGCGGCGAGCCTGGTGCGCGGCGTCGCCCGCGCGCACGGCGCGCACGGCGGCCGCCACCACGTCGGCCTCGTGGCCGCTGAACGTGACCGGGGAACGGCCCGCGGAGGTGCCCTCGGTCCGGCGGACGTCGAGCTGGGTGATGATCACGTCACCGTCGAGCGACTCCGCCGCCGGGGCGTAGCCCATCGCGCGCAGCGAGTCGACCAGCGCCGGCCGGGAGGACTTGGAGGCGATCACCGTGGGAGCGAGCCGCCGCAGCCGCAACGGGATCGCCCGCTTGTCGGCCATCACCTCGTCGAGCAGGGAGGGGTCGTCGCACCGCACGTACGCGCTCGCCGTGCCGACGCGCATCCGGCCGTGTCGCCTGGCCACGTCGGTGACCAGGTAGCTGAGCGGCTGCGGCACGGGCGTGGTCGAGTGGCGCTCCAGCATGGCCAGCAGCTCGTCGGCACCCTGCCCGGCGTCCAGTGCCCGCCGGATCGACCGCTCGTCGAAGCGGTAGACCGTCGCGCCGCCGGTCGACTCCACCTCGGCCGCCATCGCCAGCCACCGCCGCAGGTCGCCGGTGAGCGGCCCGGGGGCGACCGCGGTCAGGTCGGCCTGAAGGAGCACGTGGTCGAGCGGCTCGGGCAGCAGCGGGAGCAGCAGGTGGGCGGCGGACACCGGACGGCCGCCACCGCCCGGACCGGCCGGGACGGCCGAACCGCCGGCGCCGCCGGAGGAGTCGGGGAGCAGGGCGCGACCGTGGGCCGCGAGCGCCCCGAGCCCGGTGACGCCGATCTGCTCGGCCTCGCGCAACGTGAACTCCACCAGCTCGTCGCGGTGACCTCCGCGACGACGGGGCTGCTCCCAGGCCAGGCGCTCGCGTACCGCGTCGAGGGTCGGCGCCACCCCCGGCGTCGAGGCGAGCACGCCCAGGGTCGTGGCGCGGACCTCGGCGGCGGCCGGGCGCCGCAGGTCGGGGTGGAGGGCGTTGAGCAGCCGGTCGCGCTCGTCGCGCTCGCCGATGACCCCCGGCACCCGGTCCATGGTGAGCCAGGCCGTGGCCAGCACCACCCAGCGGTCCTCCGTGGACTTCACCCGCCAGCCGTCGTAGACGGGGGTGGGCAGCCAGTCGCCGTCGACGGTGCCGCTGGCCGCGATCAGCCCCGCCGCGTACGACACCTCGACAACCAGCCCCGCCACCCACTCGGGCAGGTCGAGCAGGCCCGCGGTCCGCTTGAGGTCACGCACGGCCAGGCCGCCGCTGCGGAGCACGCCGGGCGGGTCGGCGCTCCAGCGCTCGCACAGCTCCTCCACCGCGCGGGTGAACGTGAACGCCTGCCCGGCGGCCGTGCGGTCGGCGAGCCTCCGGTCGCGCTCGGTGCCCTCGGTCGCGGGCGGGAAGGGGGACAGGTCCCGGTGGATGCGGCCGCCGCGCAGGAACAGGGCGACCTCGCGGGGCAGCACCACGGTCTCCTCGCCGGTGGCGGCGAGCAGGGCACGGGAGAGGAGCTGCTCGATCGGCGACTGCGCGGTGGCGGCCCGCACCTCACGGCGGGCGTTGGGCACCCGGCCGCTGGCCGGTCCCCAGACCAGCTCGTTCAGCGCGGACCGCGCCTGCGGCGAGACCTCCTCGACCAGCCGTCCGACGATTTCCCCGTCGCGGAGCAGCGCGGCGAGCGTCTCCTTGGTGGCGTTCCCGGTGTCGCCGGTGGCGCCGCCGTCGCCCGTGACGTCCTGGACAAGCTCGGCCAGCCGCTCGGCGGGGTGGTGCCTGAACGCCTCCACGGCGGGCGGACCGAGCCCCGCGGGAGCGTCGAGCACCTCCCGCACCCCGGGCGCCGGAGCCAGGGCGCGGTCGGGCCCGTAGATCAGGGCCATGGTGCGCAGCCGCTCGACCGTCTCCTTGAGGGCGCTCTGGAACTCCGGATCGGCCGCTCCAGGAAGGGCGCGGGCCATCTGGGCACGCAGTGACCTGTAGGCGACCGGGCCGGGCAGCACGGCCAGCGTCTCCACGACCGCGAGCGTGAACCGGTCGAGCCGGTCGAGTGCCCTGCCCACCGCCGACGGGCTGCTCGCCCGTCCGGCAAGTCCTTCCAGGTGGGCGGGCACGGGGGTGATGAGCTCGGGCCGCACGGAGACGAGAGCCCGCAACCGGTCGTCGCTCCGGCCGCGCAGCCACTCGGTGAACTCCGTGCTCATTCCGCCAATGGTAGGAGGCTTGACCGACATCGCGCGGCCTGGGGGAATTTCGGGATCCCGTGAAGAGGGCCGGCCGATCACGTGATGGACGGTGAATGGGGGAAGAAGCTCACGAGCGAGACGATGTCGAGAGAGGATGGCCAGTGTGATCGAGCGTGCGGACCAGCTCGTCCTGGACTACGTCAGCAAGGCGGCCGACGCGGCCCACGGCGTGCTGCCGCCGAGACAGCGGATCGACTTCGTCGCGGTGCTGCGCAGGCGGATCGACGCCGAGCGGGCCGGAGTGGACGACCCCGCCGCCGTGGCGAGGGTCCTGGCCCGGTTCGGCGACCCGGCCGCGCTGGTCAGTCGCGAGTTGCGCCGCCTGGGGAGGGAGGCGCCCTCCCGGGCTTCGGAGAATCCACCGGGGCGCCCCGAGCCGCGGGTTTCCGAGAAGGGTTCCCGGGGTTCCCGGAGATCCGGGGGTTCCGGGGGTTCCGGGGGCTCGCGTGAGGACTCCGGCACGGTTCCCAGGCCCCGGGAGGATCCCGCGGGGACCGCCGGCCGCTCCATCCGCGCCACGGATCTCACCGTCACCTCAGCCGTCGATCCGGTGGCCGCCATGCCTCTCTCCGCCCCCACCCCGGAAGGTTCGGTCCCCGAGGACCACGACCCCCCTCGGGGAGGGCACGTCCCCGAGGACCGCGACCCCACCTCCGAGAGGCCCGGTCCCGAGGATCCCGCTCCCACGCCGCAGGATGCGGTCTCCGGCCCGGGCGGTCCCGGTCGCACGCCGGAGGGTTCACCGTCTCCGGCCACCCCCGATCCAGCGGCGCCCTCGCCCACGCCTTCACCCACGCCCTCGCCCTCGTCTTCACCCGCGCCGGGTGAGGCGGAGACGGCCGGACGTGCCTCGTCGGCCGCCCGCGAGAGCACGCCGGGGGATCCCGGTCTCCCGCCCTCCCGCCGCCCCGTTCGGGGGCATCCGTACGCCTCGACCGGCGCCGGCCCGGACGCCGGCGAACCCGCGCGGGGTCATCGCACCCCGGATCGTCCCGAGCCGGAGCGCCCGGAGCCGGATGCTCCCGGGTCCTCGGCCTCGCGCGGGTCCAGGTGGGTGGAGCGGATCTTCCCGGCCCGCGCGCGGTCGTCATCGGCCGTCCCGGAATCATCGGCCGTCCCGGAATCATCGGCCGTCCCGGAATCATCGGCCGTCCCCGGATCATCGGCCGTCCCGGAAGAGGACGAGCCCGACATCCCCCCCGGTAGCCGCCCGGGAAGCGGGGGAGACGCCGCGGACGAGTGGGAGGACGCGGTGGAGAGCGACCCGCCGACCGAGGAGATCCCGTCCGTACAGGACCCTCTCCCGCCGCCGGTGGCACGGCGGGAGACACCGGAGCCGCCTCAGGAGCCTCAGGAGCCGAGGAAGCCGCGGGAACTTCAGGGGGAGCGGGTGGAGGATCCGAAGGGAGATCGAGTGGAGGCGCCGCGCGGGAAGCCGGGAGGCGCGGAGGGCCGCCCGGGGCTTCCGCCCGGCGTGGCCAGGGGAATGCGGGAGGCCGAGGAGCGGCTGGCCAGGAAGCAGGCGCGAAACCGGCCCGGCTGGCTGCGCCGGCGACGCCCGGCCCGGTCGAGGGAGGACGTCGTCCCCGGTACCCAGGACGCCCGGACGATCCTGCTGGGCCACCGGCGCGAGATGGTCGGTCTGGCCCTGCTCGCCCTGGCCGGTCTGCTGATCCCCTTCCCGTTCGCCCCGATCGCGATCTTCAGGATCCCGGTGCTGGTCTGGGCCGTCGCGGCGCTCGTCGTGATCGCCTGCGAGAACTGGCACACCTCCGACAAGGCGCTCGGGCTGGCCGCTCCGATCGTGAGCTACTCCCTTGGTGGCGGACTGGTCGCTCTCGTAAGGGCCAGGAACGACCTCGGCACGGTGGTGGACGAGTTCTTCACCATCAGCGGGCTCATGTTCATGCTCGGTACGGCGTGGGCCGTCTTCTGGCTGGCCTACCGCCTTCTCAATCCCCCGGTCCCCGTGGGAAGGGGAGTCCGCTGGCCCGGGTGACACCGGTGGAGTCCTCCCGGTCCCCGAAGGGCCGCCGGGCCTGTCAGCCGATGGCCTGGACCGCCGGCCGGGGCAGCAGGCCGAGGGCGAGGCGCACCCAGGAGGCGACGAAGCGGTCGCGCTCCACGCGACCGGGAGGCTCACCCACGGTCTCCTCGAACAGCTGGTAATTGATCACCGCCCCGCCGAGTACGGCACCGATGGCGGGCCAGTCGGCGGCGGCTCCGGCGTACTCGGGCTGGGCGCGGAACCACATGGTGATCGCGTCGAACATGGGCTGCAGCAGACCTTCGCGCACGGTCGCGACCAGCTCGGGGAACTGGCTCAGGTCGCGGAAGAAGACGCGCGTCAGCTGCCTCTCCTCACGGACCTTGGCCAGCCCCAACCCGCACAGGTGGGCCAGCCGTTCCTCGACGCCGGTCGAGGTGTCGACGACGCTGAGCTCGGCCAGGGTCTCGGTGATCTGTGCCCGCGTCCTGGCGGCGTGCTCGTTCATCGCCGCGGCCAGCACCTCGTACTTGGACTTGAAGTGCCGGTAGAGGCCACCGGCGCCGGGAGACAGCCCGGAGGCGGCCTCGATCTCGGCTACCGAGGTCGCCGCGTAGCCCCGTTCGGCGAACAGGCGCAGCGCCTCGTCGATGATCCGTTCGCGCGTCGATCTGGTCATTCTCTGCCGATACCTCCTCCGTGACCTTATCCAGTGCCACCCGGACCGGGTCGCACCGCACCGCGGCGCGCCGCTTCCCGCCCGTGCCGAAGGACCGCGGGTCCACCCGCGAGGCGGCCCACCGACCGGCCTCACCACCCGGTTCGGCTGCCCGGCCTCACCGGCCGGTCCACCGGGCGCTCGCGGACCCGTACACGGACCGGCACGATGGGTGGTCCCGAGGGGGGGAACCGGTCCCCGGGCCTGTCTTCGTGGACAGACCCACGGACAGGCCCATGGAGACCGGTCCGCGAAAACCCGTCCCGGAGGCCGGCCGCCCGGAGAAGCGCGGGAGAGGGACGCGCACCCAACCTTCCGGATAAGGAAATCTTTTCGCGAAGGGTTCCACAGCGAGGGGTCTCATGTACAACGCTTAGGATTAGCCATGTTTAGGGTGATTTGGCATTCTTTGAGGGCTTCTCGGAGAATCCTCTTCGCGAAGCCGACAAGGAGCGGTGAGTGACCTGATGAACTCCGTGGGATTCGACCTCGATCTGACGCTCGCCGACACGCGCGCGGGCATCGCCGCCGTTTACGACGAGGTGGCGCTGCGTACCGGCGTCTTCATCGACAGCGTCGCCGTGGTGGCCAGGCTGGGGCCGCCGCTGGAGTGGGAGCTGGCCAACTGGATGCCCGCCGAGGAGGTCCCCGCGGCCGCCGACGTCTACCGGGAGCTGTACCCGTCGATCGCCATCCCGGTCACCACCCTCATGCCCGGCGCGCGCGAGGCCGTCGAGGCCGTACGGCGGGCGGGGGGCCGGATCGCCGTCGTGACGGGGAAGAACGCCCGCGACGCGGCGAGCACGGTCGAGTTCCTCGGCCTGGAGGTGGACGAGGTCGCCGGGTCGGTTTTCGGGGCGGCCAAGGGTCCGGCCCTCGCGGCTTTCGGCGCCGCCGCATATGTTGGAGATCATGTCGCGGACATCGACGCGGCACGAGCGGGGGGAGTCGTCAGCGTGGCGGTGGCGACGGGTGTCTATCCGGTGGGAGAACTACGTGATCACGGAGCCGATGTGATCCTGGGTGATCTGACCGAGTTCGTCGAATGGTTCGACGGCTGGCGAACCCCCGCCGCTCTCGTGTAATTCGGGTCCCAATACACGGTCGCTCTCAGCGCCCGCGGGGCATAACCTACATCCATTCCTTTTCACGACAGTCTGAACGAGGTCACCCCTGTGCCGAGTGGCAAGGTCAAGTGGTACGACGCCGACAAGGGATTCGGCTTCCTCACCCGCGACGACGGCGGCGAGGTCTTCGTGCATTCTTCCGCGCTACCCTCCGGCGTGGACTCCCTCAAGCCGGGCCAGAAGGTCGAATTCGGCGTGGCGGAGGGGCGCCGTGGCCAGCAGGCGCTCTCGGTCCGAGTGATCGACCAGCCCCCCACCCTCGCCAAGACCGCCAAGCCCAAGGGCAAGCGCAAGAAGCCCGACGAGATGGTCGTCATCGTGGAGGACCTGATCAAGCTTCTGGACACGGTCTCCACGTCGTACCAGAGGGGCAAGCAGCCCGAGGCCGCGCACGCGAAGAAGATCGCCGCCGTGCTCCGGGCCGTCGCCGACGACCTGGACGACTGACACCCGCCGACCGCCCGCCGGTCGACCCGATCTCCCGTGCCCGCTCCGCGGCTCAGCCGTGCGGGTCCAGGCCCTCCCCGAACGCCGAACGCCCGGAGACCCTCGCGGCTCAGCCGTGGGGGTTGGTGAGCGGTCTGGTCCGCTTCTCCGTCGGGGGGTCCCCGTGGTGCACGACCGTGGTGGTCGTCCCGGCGGGGCGCGGCCTGGCCCGCTCCTCCGGCGTCGCGCCCCGCGAGGGCCGCTCTCCGTCCGTCGCGGGGTGCGGCCCGGACGGGGCGGGGCGCGCGTCCCTGGCGGCCTCGACCCTGGCGTCCACCTCGCGGACCCGCCTGCGGCGGCGTACCAGCAGCCAGCCGAGCGAGCCGGCCAGCACCGCGGCCATCACGGCCAGCCCCGCCGACCCGCCCGCGAACAGCGAGAGCCAGAGCCCGACCAGGCCGCCCAGCACCCAGGCGATCTGCAGGAAGGCCTCCACCACCCCGAACGTGGACGAGCGCACCTCCTCGCCGATCTCCCGCTGCACGATCGCGTCCAGCGCGAGCTTGCCCAGCCCCTGGGCGAACGCGGCCACCAGCGCGACCGCCACCGCGCTCCACAGCTGGAAGACGACGGCCGCCAGTATCGTGATCGCGGTCGTCATGGCGAGCGTGCCCAGCACGATGACCTGCGGGGAGTGGTTGCGCACCCACGAGGCCACGGCGGTGCCCGCCAGCCCTCCGACCCCGGCGGCCACCGCCAGCACGCCGATGGCGACCATCGGCGGCAGGCCGGGCAGGTTCTTGTCCTGGACGAGGAAGAGCAGATAGAAGAGCAGGAACCCGGAGTAGAGGCGGATGGCCACGTTGGCGTGCATCGCCTCGGCCACCACCGGGCCCACGTTCAGCATCGTGCGCCAGCGGGGCGGCCGTTCCTCTCCCTCGTCGTCCAGTCCCTCCAGGTCGGGGGAGTCGATATGGCGCGGGAGCCGTACGGCCAGCACGCCCTGGAGCAGGAAGAGCACCGTCGCCCCGCGCAGCACCCACTCGGCGCCCAGCCAGGCGCTGGCGCCCGCTCCGATCGGCACCGCGACGCCCGCCGTGACCAGCGCGAACAGGGCGACCCGCGCGTTGGCCGTGACCAGCGCGATGTCGGCGGGCAGCACGCTCGGCATGATCGCCGCGCGGGAGACGTTGTAGGCCTTCGACAGCACCAGCACGGCCAGCGCCGCCGGGAAGATCGTGAACACGTCGCCGGGGACGATCGCCGCCGCCATCGCGAAGCAGAGGAGCCCGCGGCCGAAGAGGGTTCCGGCCATCACGAAACGCCGCCCGGAGCGGAACCGGTCGAGGACCGGGCCGACGAACGGCGCGACCACCACGAACGGGATCATCGTGATCAGCAGGTAGAGCGCGACCTGGCCGCGTGCCTCGTTCACCGGGAGCTTGAAGAGGGTGCCGGCCAGGGCGGCGGTGACCAGGGCGTCGCCCGCGCTGTGCGCGGCGGTCAACTCGATCAGCTGGCCCAGCCCGGTGCGGCCCGCGCCCTGCGCGTGGGTCAGCCGCCGCGCGGCCCGGCCCGCCCGCTGGGTGCCGCTGACCGCCCCCCGGCCCGCCCGCGCCGTCGCCCGGCCCGCTCCCTTGCCGGCTCGCGCCGTCACCCGGCTCGTGCCGCGGCCCGCGCGCGCGGCGGCCCGGCCCGCGGCGGCGGCGGCCCCGCCGACCCGCCGAGAGGCCTCGCCCACCGTCTTCCGCGCCCGTTCCCACCCAGCTGCCACGTATCCAGTCATACCCGAAGGGCGGGTGAGTTGTCCGGTGCGCTAGGTCACTCCGTGGACGATGGGATGTCCACGGTGCCGTTCGCTCCGGTCATGGGCGAGAATGAACTGTGAGCGCAGTGAGCGAGCGAGCCAGTAGGGACAGCAGCCGTCGTGCTGCGAGGCTGACGGGAGACGACTCGTGAGCCGGACTCGATCCCGCGCCGTGGTCCTTGACCAGGCGTGCGTCGCGGCCGTCGACCTGGCCAGAGCCGCGGTCGAGGAGAACGTCAGGCCCGGAGAGGTGGGCGACCACCTCGGGGTCGAGGGCGAGGGAGACCGCGTCGTCACCCATTACTTCGCCTGTCTCGACCGTGCCTACCGGGGTTGGCGCTGGGCCGTCACGGTCGCCCGGGCCTCGCGGGCGCGCAACGTGACGGTCAGCGAGGTCGTGCTCCTGCCCGGCGCGGGGGCCCTGATGCCGCCGCAGTGGGTGCCGTGGAGCGAGCGGCTCCTGCCCGGTGACCTCGGCGTGGGCGATCTGCTGCCCACCTCCGACGACGACGACAGGCTCGCGCCCGGTTTCACCGAGACCGACGACGACTCCGACCATCAGATGATCTTCGAGTACGGCCTCGGCCGGGCCCGGGTGCTCTCCCCGATCGGCCGCGACCGCGCCGTGCGGCGCTGGCACTCCGGCGAGTCGGGGCCGCACACCCCGCTCGCGCACGCCGCGCCCGCCCAGTGCTCCACCTGCGGCTTCTACTGGCCGCTCGCGGGCGCGCTGCGCACCGGCTTCGGGGTCTGCGCCAACGAGTACGCCCCCGACGACGGACGGGTGGTCGCCGCCGACCACGGCTGTGGTGCGCACTCCGAGGCGGCCGTGCTGCCGCACCAGGTCGAGCCGACCTCGCCGATCCTCGACGACCTCTCCTACGACACCGCGGAGAACGGCACGGAACCGGATCTGGCCGGATCGGTGGACGACACCGCCTCCGAGCCGCTCGGCCACTCCTGACCCGGCGCCGCAGGGCCGTTCCCAACCCGGGGCACCGGGTCCATCCCGCCCCGCCGCCGTCCCGGCGGCACACCCGGCCGTCGCGGCCGGGCGCCGCTCCCGTGGCGTCCCGGCCGCCTGGGCCGTTCCGGCCGTTCCGGCCGGGACGCCCGGCCGTGCGGGGCATCGACCTTTGGAAGCATCGCCTTGACTGACATCTTCGGCACCGAACGACTGCGCTCCGCCGTCCTGGCCGCCTGGACCGCCTCGCCGGCCCGTTTCCGCGAGGACGCCAACGCGGAGGAGGACTTCGCGCTCGGCGGCTACCGTGACCGGCTGATCGTCGAGCTGGCCCAGAACGCCGCGGACGCCGCGCTCCGCGCCGGGGTGCCCGGGCGGCTCCGCCTCTCGCTGCGCGAGGGTGTGCTGTCGGCCGCCAACACCGGCGCCCCGGTCGACAGGGCCGGGATCGAGGGGCTGTCCACGCTGCGCGTCTCCGCCAAGCGCGACGACACCCACGCGGCCGGCCGTTTCGGCGTCGGGTTCGCGGCCGTGGTGTCGGTCTGCGACGAGCCGGTGATCGGCTCGCTCGGTTCCGGGGTCGTCCGCTGGTCCCGCGACCAGACCGCCGCCCTGGTGGCCGCCGAGCCCGAGCTGGCCAAGGAGCTGGCCGAGCGCGGCGGGCACGTCCCGCTGCTGCGCCTGCCCTTCCCCGCGGGCCCGGTCGAGATCCCCGCCGGGTTCGACACGCTCGTGCGGCTGCCGCTCCGTGACGAGGCGGCCGAGGAGGCCGTACGGGCGATGCTGAGGGAGACCAGCCCCGCCCTGCTGCTCGGCCTGCCCGCCCTGGAGTCGATCGAGGTCGACGTGGACGGCGAGACGCGGACCGTCACCTCCGAGGGCTGGAAGGTCGTATCGGCCTCCGGGCGGTTCACCCCCGAGCAGGTGGCCGAGCTCTTCGCCGACCGCCCGACCGAGGAGCGCTCCCGGCCGCACTGGCTGGTCCGCTGGGCCGTACCCGTCACCGGTCCCGGATCCGCCGGTCCCGGATCCGCCGGTCCCGGGTCCGTCACCGGGTCCGGGTCCGGTTCTGGATCCGCCGGGTTCGCGCCCGCCGCCGGTTCCGCGTCCGCCGGGTTCTCGGGCGGTGCCCCGGGCGGGACCGCGGCCGGTTCGGGGAAGGAGACGCCGGTCGGGGAGCCCCGGCCGCTGCCCGCCCTGGTGCCGCCCGTGGTGCACGCGCCCACGCCGAGCGACGAGCCGCTGGACCTGCCCGCGCTGCTGATCGCCTCGTTCCCGATGGCCACCGACCGGCGGCACGTCGCGCCGGGTCCGCTGGCCGACTTCCTGGTCGAGCGGGCCGCCGACACCTATCTGGAGCTGCTCGCCGGCCTGCCCCGCACGCCGCGGCTCCTCGACCTCGTCCCCGGCATGATGGGCAAGGGCGAGCTCGACGCCCGCATCCGCCGGGCGATCCTGCGCAGGCTCCCCGACACCCCGCTGCTCCCCGCGCTCTCCCCGCCCGCGGACCCGGCCTCGACGGGCAGGCCGGGCGGTTCCGGCACCTCGCTCCTGCTTCCCGACCCCTCCGAGGTGGCCGCCGGAGGCGGCGCCTCCCCGGCCCCGCTCTCCGAGGGTGAGGAGCTGGTCGTCTCCGGGCGGCAGGCCTCCGTGGTCGCGGCCCCGGCCGAGCTGCTGGAGCGGGTCGCCCCCATGATCCCCGGGCTGCTGCCCGCGGGGTGGCCGTCCCGGCATCCGGCGATCACCGCGCTCGGTGTCAGCCGGGTGCAGCTCTCCGAGATCGTGGACATGCTCTCCGGCGACGCCGTCAAGGACAGGGACCCGGCCTGGTGGCGGTCGCTGTACGAGGTGCTGCCCGCCGACGACCCCGAGGCCCTCGGCGCGCTGCCGGTGCCGCTGGCCGACGGCCGCCTGGTCAGGGGGCCGCGCGGCACGCTGCTGCTGACCGACGGCTCCGCGCTGGACCCGGCCGTCCTCGCCCCGCTCGGGCTGCGCGTGGTGCACCCGGACGCGGCCCATCCCCTCCTGCTCAGGCTCGGCGCGGGCGAGGCCACCCCCCGCACCGTCCTGGAGGACCCGCTGACCCGCTCCGCCGTATCGGAGTCGCTCGACAGCCCCGACTCGGAACCGGTGGCCCAGGCGGTGCTCGCGCTGGTCGACGCCGCGGGGCTGACCGCGGGCGACGCCCCCTGGCTGTCCGAGCTGGCGCTGCGCGGCGCCGACGGCGAGCTGTACCCGGCGGGCGAGCTGCTCCTCGCCGACGGGTCGCTGGCCGGGCTGCTCGACAGGGAGACGCACTTCGGCACGGCCGCTCCCGAGCTGGTGGAGCGGTACGGCCCCCGGGTGCTCGCCGCGGCGGGGGTGCTCGACGGCTTCGCCGTGGTCAACGACTCCGACGTCATGATCGATCCGGACGAGTGCGACCACGACCTGGATCGCGAGGACGAGTGGCTGGAGACCGTCCTCGACCTGCTGCCCGAGATGGACGTACCGCCGGTCGCCCGGGAGTTCTCCGCCGTACGCGACCTGGAGTACGTCGCCGACTGGCCCGCCGCCCTCGCCCTGCTGTCGCGCCCGCCGCTCCGCTCGGTGCTGCACCCGCTGCGGATCCTGGTGGCGGGGGAGATCGTGGAGGTCCCGTCCTACACCGCCTGGTGGCTCTCCACGCACCCGGTGCTCGCCGGCAGGCGCCCCACGCAGCTGCGGCTCCCCGCGGGCGACCCGCTGCTGTTCGGCCTGTACGGCGACGCCCCGGCCGTTGTCGACGAGGCCGCGCTGGCGATGATCGGAGTCCGGAGCACGCTGGCCGACCTCCTCGCCTCCCACGGCGGTCCCGACGAGCTGCTCGACCTGCTGGGCGACCCCGCGGTGGAGGTCGACCGCGCCCAGCTCCGCTCCCTGTGGGTGGCCCTCGCCGGTGTCGACCCCGCCCGCGTCGGGCCCCCGCGCGCCGTACGCGCCGTCCTCGGTGACGCGATCGTCGCCGTCGACGCGGAGGACGGCCGCCCGCTGTCCACCGGCACCGATGCCGGGGATGAGGCGGGCGAGCCGGGGGAGCCGGTCGTGGTCGAGGCGCCGGACCTGCTGCCGCTCGTCGCGGGCCGGCCGCTGATCCTGGCCCCGTTCGACCTGGCCGAGGCGCTGTCGGAGCTGCTCGACCTGCCGCTGGCGGGGGAGGAGGCCGCGGGTGAGGTGACGTCCTCGGGCGAGACGCGCGACGTCCCGGCCGCCGTACGGTCACTGCTGCCGACCGCGCCCGCGACCTACGTGGAGCACGAGAGGCTGCTGGTGGACGGTGTCCCCGCGGCCTGGCGGTTCTTCGAGGGCACGGTGCACGCCTCGGGGGTGGAGGGGCTGGCGCGCGGGCTCGCCTGGGCGTCCGGCCAGTGGGGTGACCGGCTCGCGGTGGCGGCGCTGCTGCGCGATCCGGCGGCGGTGCCGCTGCTGCTCGCCGAGGCCGACCTGGACAGCTGGACCGCCTCGACCTAGACGATCGCCCGGGAGCGCGTGGGGGTCACAGGATCGCGGTGGTCGGCTCGATCGGCTCTTCGGGCGGGGGCGGCGGGCGGCGGTTGCGGCGGCGTACGTACCAGAGGCCGAAAAGACCGCCGCAGATGCCCGACACGCAGGTCCAGATCCACCAGCGGTACTCGGGATCCGGCTGCACGACCAGGAGCACGACCAGGGCGATGACCCACATACCCGTACCCGTGAGGATCGTGAGCGTGTCGTTGGTCCTCAACGGCTGCAGATCCGGACGTCGTGGCTGGTTCACGCGCTCCAGACTAGGTGACGACGTCCCACTGTTCGCAAAACGGATTACGTCAAGACGCGAATCCATCTCGAAACCATCACCATCACCATCCGGGTCTTCCGGGATGGGAATCCCGCTGTCACTCTGCGTGAGTGAAAGATGTTAAAACCACCCAAATAAGTGGGATTGACCGTTTCTTCTTCATCTCCGACCGTGGCTCGTCCGTGGGCCGGGAGGTGCGCGGCGGGTTCGCCACGTTCTTCACGATGGCCTACATCGTCGTGCTCAACCCCTTGATCATCGCCACCGTCAAGGACGCCGAGGGCCAGTTCATCGGCGACGGGAGCACGCCCAACATCCCGCTCGTCGCGGCCGGCACCGCCCTCGTGGCCGGACTGCTCAGCATCCTGATGGGGGTCATCGGCAAGGTCCCCTTCGCGATGGCCGCGGGTCTCGGCCTGAACGCCTTCGTCACCTACGGCATCGCCTCGCAGATGTCCTGGGAGTCGGCGATGGGTCTGGTGTTCCTGGAGGGCGTGATCATCGCGCTCCTGGTACTGACCGGGTTCCGCACCGCCGTGTTCAACGCCATCCCACCCCAGTTGAAGACGGCGATCAGCGTCGGCATCGGCCTGTTCATCGCCCTGATCGGCTTCGTGGACGCCGGCTTCGTCCGCCGGGTGGCGGCCGGGCCGCCGCTGGAACTCGGCATCGCGGGCTCGCTGACCAGCTGGCCGATCCTCGTCTTCGTGGTCGGCCTGCTGCTGATCGTGCTGCTGGTGGCGCGCCAGACCAAGGGCGCCATCCTGATCGGCATCATCGCCACCACCGTCCTCGCGATCATCGTCGAGGCCATCGCCAAGGTCGGGGCCTCGGTGACGCCGGGCCAGCCGCCGAACCCCGCGGGCTGGCAGCTCGTCGTCCCCCGGCTGCCCGAGCAGATCTTCGGCTTCAACAACCCGCTGGTGCTGTTCAGGGAGTTCGATCCGCTCGGCGCCTTCGGCTCCATCTCGGTCGTCCTGGCCCTGCTGCTCATCTTCACCCTCCTGATCACCGACTTCTTCGACACCATGGGCACGATCGTGGGCGTCGGCGGGCAGGCCGGGCTGATCAGGGAGGACGGCACCCTGCCCAGAACCCGCGAGATCCTCCTTGTCGACTCGATCGGCGCGGCGGCCGGAGGCGCGGCCTCCGTCTCCTCCAACACGACCTATATCGAGTCGGCGGCGGGTGTCGGCGAGGGCGCCCGCACCGGCCTCGCCAGCGTCGTCACCGGCGTGCTGTTCCTGCTGGCCATCTTCGTCTCGCCGCTCGTCGCCGTCGTCCCCTACGAGGCCGCCGCCCCCGCCCTGGTCGTGGTCGGCTTCCTGATGATGACCGCCATCCGTGAGATCGACTTCACCGACTACGAGATCTCCATCCCGGCGTTCCTCACGATCGTCCTGATGCCGTTCACGTACTCGATCGCCACCGGTATCGGTGCGGGCTTCGTCACCTTCGTACTGATCAAGGCCATCAAGGGCAAGACCCGTGAGGTCCACCCGCTCATGTGGACGGTCGCCGGTCTGTTCGTGATCTATTTCGCGCTCGGTCCGATCAAGGCGCTGCTCAGCCTCGGCTGAGCGACGATCCGAAGGCCGTCATGGTGACCCAAGAAGATGATCGCCGTGACGGCTTTCCGCGTTCTCGTCCGCCGTGCCGGAGAGCGGAACCGCGGCGGACGGATCGCGGCCGCCGGGCGACGGTCGCCGACGCGCCAGGCATTCCATCCGCGATCCGAGTCCGTTCCAGGTCATGTCGGCAAGACGGTGGGTTCCGTTTTTCCGAAGAGGGATGGCAGGTCCACGAGGAGCACGTCGCCACGGCGGCGTGCGATCGTCACGAGGTCGGGGTGGAAGCCCTCCAGCGAGAAGATCGCCAGCCGGGTGGAGGTGACGTCATGCCCCTGGCCTCGGAGGATCTCCTTCAGCCGGTCGAGCCGTTCCAGGTCCGCGGGGCCTCGCCTTACGAGAGTGGCCTTCGCCTCCCCGATGAGCCCCACCGTGGCGCGGCCGGACCTCCGGTCCAGGGCGATGACGTCGATCTCGTGTTTGGCCCGTCCGCCTTGATCGTTGACCACTGTCGAGGCGATCGTGCTCGTTCCCGCGCGGAGGGAGGGGTCGGTGCGGCGGCGGAGCCACTCGCGTGAGCATTCCTCGAAATGAGGGCCCAGGATGCGAGAGATGAAGGTGGGCTGGGACTCGCGCCATGCCTGGGCGGAACCGCCCGTCTCGATCAGGTCCCGTTTCGGAACGGTGATCAGGTTGTGGAAGCGGATGATGGGATCCGCGACGGTGACCACCGGGCGGCGCTCCCAGAGCGGGTCGGTCGAGTAGTCGAGGTATCCCGAACTCGTCAGCATCTCAAGCGGACGGGTCAGGGACGTGCGATCACGTTCGACCAGTCCGCCGATCTTCGTTGGACTGGTGGCGCCGGTGGCGACCGCGTTGATGATCGCGTAATGGAGTGAGCTCCCGGTGAACCGCGGGTCCTCCCGCAGCAGGTACTCCGCCTCGCTCCGCGAGAAGAGCGCCTGGCCGGGATTGAGAACCGTCGCCGGGATCCAGGCGTCGAACTCCTGCGGGGTCTGAGGCGAAGGCACCGAGGTCAGGTTGCGGTATCCGGGAGATCCGCCGAGCGTGGCGTGCAGTCGCAGGGCGGTCGCCAAATCGTCGACGCCCCAGTGCCGTGCGGTGGTGCTCGGATCGAACGGCTGGAGACGCATGTCGACGGCCGCCCGCCCGCGCAGCGCCTTCGTGCCGGACAGGAGATCGTTCATCACGGACATGGCCGATCCGCAGACGATCACTCGTCCGCCCTCGTGGCCGTGACCGGTCTGTGAACGGTCGTAGAGCAGCTGGAGCAGGCCGGGAAGCTCCGGAGAGTGCGTCATCCAGTAGGGCAGTTCGTCGATGACCAGCAATCCGGAGGCGCCGCGTCGTCGTATGGTCAGGCTGATCGCCGAATCGAGGAGAGACTCCCAGCCGGCATCGTCGCGGAAGAGGCCGGAGCTCACTCCCGCGTATCGCGCGAGGTCGTCGGCGAATCGCTGCCGTGCGGTCACCGTGCCCTCCTCTGCGACAGCGGAGACATAAAGGCCGTCCATCGTGTCGGCCAGCGTGCGGAGGAGGTAACTCTTGCCGACCCGCCGCCGTCCTGACAGGACCGCCAGTCGCAGATGGGGGTCGGGATGCGTGACGAACTCGATGAGTGTGGACCATTCAGAGTCGCGTGCAAGCAGACGGGACGGCTTGAGCACTGATGCCTCCTAAACTGTAGGTTTCCAAGCATACAGTTCAGGTAGCAGCCGCACATGGGTTTGCTGGACCGTCCGCCGATGCGGGTCACGCAAGCGGTACGGGGTGTCGGAACGTGTATTCGTGCCGGTCGAAGTCGAGGGTCCAGGCGTACTTGTCGAGGAAGGCATGGGACAGCAGGCCGTCGACGCGTACGCCGCCGAACGATGCCCAGGGCACGCGCCGGGTCGGGGTCGTGGCCACGAACTGGTCGTCCTGGCGAAGCGGTCCCAGGTGGATCGGTTCGTCGACGACGAAGTGCGGGCGGGTCGCGCGGGCCCGACTCACACCCCAGGAGCGGTATCGCCGCGCGGTCGTGTAGAGGCATGCCTGGCGGGGCGGTGAGCCGTCCTCCTGGATGACGTAGACCAGTCCGGAGTCGATGAAGAAATTGAGGTCCTGCCGGGTGCCGAAGCCTCCGCGGGCGAACATGTAGTGGTCCGCCCACAGGTAGAAGGGGATCCGGGCGAGTTCCGGCTGGTCGTCGAGAAGCGCGAGATGGTCGGCCGCCTGCCGTGGGTCGCGGCGTCGCGACAGGAGCAGGCGCCCGCGGGGGTGGTCGACGGTGGTGAGAAACCGCTGCAGCACGTTGGTGCCGATGATGACGAGATCCTGGTCGCCGCGCAGCGTCGGCATGGCCTCCACCGGAACGTTGGTCAGGACGGCGTCGCCGAGCGTCAGCTCCCTGGCGATCCCGGTGTAGAGGTCGGTGCGGGTCGTACCGTGATGATCCTTTCCGTCGGGGGTCAGCCGGATGCCCAGCGCTTCGGCGCGCCCGGTTCCCATGACGAGGAACGTCCCGCCGGTGTCGATGTGGGCGCGTACGGGGTGGCCGTCGAGCGTGGCGTCCACGGCGGGCAGGTAGGGCGCCAGCGCGTGGTCGGCGAAGGGAAGGACGGTCGTGCGGTCGAGCTCGACTCTCAGCGGGTGATCCATCCGCGCCACGAGGTCGGGAGGCATCGGTCGTTTCCCCCGGCGCCGCTGTACGTGCGCGTGGGCCTCGGCCGGCCGGTCCAGATGCAGCAAGGCGTGCGCGACGGGTTCGTCCAGTTCCGTCCAGGCCGGATAAAGGCGGCGAACGGCCTCGTAGTGAGTCAGCGCCTGCTCGTAGTCTCCGCGCACGTAGCTGGTCAGGAACCGGAGGTGCGCGTGTTGCCGCCGGTCGGCATGGCCGGCCAGACGCTCGGCCTCGTCGATGTCCCCGCGCTCCCAGGCCCGCCACGCGGCGCGGGCGGACGCTCCCCGTGCGTGCCACCGGCGGGAGACCCGGCTCATTCCCCCGCCTCCCCGGTTTCCCCTGCCGTCTGATCGCCTCCGGCGCTCAGGTCCAGGGTGGCCGCGATAACGGTGAGCAGCGGGACCAGTGCGTGGGCGGCGAGCTCGTACTCGCCTCGCCGGGGCTGGACGAGCAGGCCCGCCGCCTGTAACCCGCGCAGGTGGTGGTAGAGGTGCCCGGTGGAGGTCGCCTCGCCGAGGACCTCCTGGAGCTGGGCGCGGGTGCGTGTCGTGCCGAGCACCGCGGTGAGCAACGCCAGGCGCGCCGGGCTCCCGAGGCACTCCAGCACGGTGGCGGTGCCCGACCGCTCCGCGCTGACAAGGTCGCGAACGGTGTGCTGCTTGGCCCACAGATACTCGCGGCCAGCGCGGCCGACGGCTCCCGCGTACGCGATCGCGCCGGTCGCCTCCAAGGGGCCGGGAGCCTGCCCGTCGTCGGTGCCGCCGACGTGCTCGCGCAGCCGGTCGAGCAACCGTAGAGGCGCGTCGCCGGTCGAGCCGCCGGCCGCCCGCTCCTTCCGCTGGGTGACCGGCGCAGTCTCCAGCCGTTCCACCCGCCTCTCCAGAGCGGCGAGCCGCTGCTCCGTCGTGTCCATTCGCACGCATCCTCAGGTCGCCATCGGGAGACAATTCCGTAATTTCGGAATAGCGTACATATGGTCTACGTGAGGGTCAACGACCCGTACGCGCTCGACCGGCCGCCCGGCCTGACGATCATCGCTTGCGGGGAAAGGTCGTCCTTCGTGGAAGGGCTTCCGCGTCCTGCTCAGCGCCCCCTCCCGTGCGCCGTCGTGCTCAGTGCCCTCCGGGGCCACGGCCCGCGTGCCGTCCTGTTTCTCTGGCCGGGCCCGCGTGCCGTCGTGCTCTCCTAGCGCCCTCTGGGGCCACCGGGGAGCAGCCCCGCGCGGTACGCCTTGAGGACGGCGTCGGATTCGGCCTGGGTGAGCGTGCCGGCGGTGACGGCCGCCTTCAGCCGTTCGGCCATGGCCGCCTCGGCCTCGGCGCCGCGTTGCCGGTGGAGCGTCTCCAGTGCGGCGGCGACCTTGTCCGCCGTGAGACCGAGCTTGGCGGCCAGGGCCTCGGCCCTGGCCCGTACGGCGGCCTGCCCGGCCTCCTCCCGCGGGGCGGCCTGCTCGGCGTCCTTGGGCGGGCGGCCCGGTCCGCCCTCCTTCCGGAGCTCCTCCAGGGCCGCGGTGACCTTGGCCTCGTCGACACCGAGGATCTCGGCGAGTTTGGCGGCCATCTCCCCGTGATGGCCACGGACGCCGGGACCGCCGTGGCCCCCGCGGGGGCCGTGCTCGGCGCCGTCGTGGCCGGTACCGGGGGTCACCGGAGAGGGGGACGACGGCGTGGGGGTGGGACTGGTCGCCCAGGCCGCCACGGGGACGGCCAGTCCGCCGGCCAGAGCGGCGCCGACGCCGGCGATGATGATCATGCGCTTGGTGCGGTTCATGTGACTCCTAGTCCGATGTGAAGCACCTACCGGACCGATGGTCGGGCGACCACATGAGACCCCTCTCATCCCTGTCTGAGAATCGGATGAGATCCGGAGTCCGCGAATCGGACGGCTGCCCAGGCGGGCGGAATCCCGTCCGGCCGGTCGCCCCGATCACCGGGAGCGCGGGGCGGCCGGTCCCCCCAGGAGCGCGGGAGCGCGAAGAGATAAAATGGCGGTTCTGGTGTACGAGGTCGCCCCGTCGAGGGCTTTCGGCTTCCGCAAGGGGAAGTACGGCCAGATCCGCTGGCGCTTCCAACAGGAGCCCCGCGCGGCGAACCCCTCGGATCTCCTGCGCTTTTCCCCGGGTTTCCGGGGGGCGGAGCCCGGCGCTCGGGGCGGGGTTGGCGATCCCTCATCCGTCTGGCACGCTGTACGGCCCGCTCCGAGTAGGAAACCCGCTGGAGGGAATCGCGTGCGTCCATATATTGTTAGCAAAGCTAATGAGTTACGCAAATGATGAAGGACCCCAGGAAGGACCACGTCGCGAACCTGCGCAGCGACGCCGGTCTGGCTTCGGCTCTGCGCGTGTCGCTGGCACGACTGAACAGACGCCTGCGCAGGCAGGCCGCGGTGCACTCGCTGACGCCCACCCAGCTCGCGACGCTCGCCGCCGTAGAACGGCATTCCGGGATAACCCCCGGCGAATTGGCCGAGTTGGAGAAGGTCCAGCCGCCCTCGATGACCCGCGTGATCGCCGTGCTGGCCGAGCGGGAGCTGGTGTCACGTACACCGCACCCGACCGACCGGCGCCAGGTGACCGTGGGCGTGACCGAGCAGGGCTCAACCCTGCTGAGGGAGGAGCGTCGCCTCAAGGAGGCGTGGCTGACGCAACGGCTGAAGGAGCTGACACCCGAGGAGAGGGCGACGCTCCGGCAGGCGGCTCCGATACTGGAGAAGCTCAGCCGGATCTAGCCGACCCCGAGGAACCCGAGGCCCCGGCGACCCCGCGCGACGCCGGGGCATCCGCCGCGCCGGGCGGAGAACCAGGGACGAAACCGCAGGAGGGACCGGGCCGGGAGCCCGGCGGGAAGACCGGGCTGAGGGCGAGGGTCCGGCGGTGGCGGGCCGCGAGGGCCGCCGCCACCGCGAACGAGTTCCAGGCCACGGAGAGCGGGACGGCCCAGCCCGTGCCCGAGACGCGGGGCGGGATGTTCCGGTCCCTGCGCGTCTACAACTACCGGCTGTTCGCGGCCGGAGGCGTGGTCTCCAACGTCGGCTCGTGGATGCAGCGCACCGCGCAGGACCTGCTGGTGCTCGACCTGACGAACGGCAGCGCCTTCGCACTGGGCGTGACCGTCATGCTGCAGTTCCTGCCGTTGCTGCTCTTCGGCCTCTGGGGCGGCATGCTCGCCGACCGCTATCCCAAGCGGCGACTGCTGATCGTCGCCCAGTCGCTCATGGGCCTGCTGGCGCTCACCATGGGCGTGCTCGTCGTGACCGGCTCGGCCCGGGTCTGGCAGGTGTTCGTGATGGCGTTCCTGCTCGGCCTCATCGCCTGCGTCGAGGTGCCGACCCGGCAGTCGTTCGTCGTGGAGATGGTCGGCCGCAAGGACCTGTCCAACGCGATCGCGCTGAACGCGTCGAGTTTCAACCTGGCCCGCGTGGTCGGTCCGGCCGTCGCGGGTGTCCTGATCTACGCGCTCGGCGGCACCGGCCCGATCTTCCTGATGAACGCGCTGTCCTTCGCGGGCGTGCTCGCCGGCCTGATGCTCATGCGCACCTCCGAGCTGACCACCCCGGAACCGGTGCCGAGGGCCAAGGGGCAGCTCCGCGAGGGTCTGCGCTACGTGATGGTGCGGCCCGAGCTGCTCATGCCGATACTGCTGATCGCCTTCGTCTCGTTGTTCACGCAGTCGTTCTCGATGTCGATCGCGCTCATGGCGCGCCAGGTCTTCGGGGCGGGCGCGGCCTCGTTCGGGCTGGCCTCCAGCATGTTCGCGGTCGGCGCGCTGGCGGGCGCGCTCATGGCGGCGCGGCGGGTACGGCCCAGCCGGCGGCTGCTGGTCGGCGGCGCGGTCGCGTTCGGCCTGTTCCAGATCGTCAGCGGCCTGGCGCCGTGGTACCCCCTCTACCTGGTCTCCCTGGTGCCCGCCGGTATCGCGTTGATCTCGGTGAACACCGCGGCCAACGCCAGCGTGCAGCTCGCCACCTCGCCGGAGATGCGCGGCCGGGTGATGGGGATCTACGTGCTCGTGTTCACCGGGGGAGCCCCCTTCGGCGCGCTGCTGCTCGGCTGGATCTCCGAGCTGGGCGGCCCGCGCGCGGGGGTCATGGTGGGCGGCGCGCTCACCCTGATCGGCTCCGGGGTGGCCATAATGCTGACAAAGGTGATCAGCAGGAGGTCGCATGCGGCTGTTCGTGGGGTTGCTGCCGCCGCCACCGGCGCGCGATGAGCTCATCCTCGCCCTCGAAGCCCACCGGCCGCGCTGGCCGGGGCTCCGCTGGCTGGACCCGGCGAGCTGGCATGTGACGCTGTCGTTCCTCGGGGAGGTGCCCGACCGGGTGCTGCCCGAGCTACGGGCGCGGCTCGCCGACGCCGCCACGCGCCACCCGCCGATGACGCTGTCCTTCACCGGTGCCGGGGCGTTTCCCTCGGCGGGCCGGGCGCGGGTCTTCCTGACCGGTTTGGGGGGCGACCGCGCCGATCTCGCCCGCCTCGCCGGTCAGGTGGGGGCCGGGGCGCTGGAGGCCGGAGCCGGGCAGACGGATCGCCGGCGGTTCACGCCGCATCTGAGCCTGGCCCGGTGCCGCGCCGACACGGACGTGAGCGCTCTGGTCGAGGCGTTCGGGACGTTCTCAGGAGCCGCGTGGGAGGCGGGGACGGTGCACCTGATGCGGAGCGACTTCGGGGGCGGGACCACCGGCGGGGGCGGGGCTCGCTACGAGACGGTCGAGGAATGGCATCTGACGGCCCCGGCACCCCCTGGGCAGGGCTAGGCTCCAGGACGTGGATCGTCCCCGTCGCTGGCTGCTGCCCACGGTGCTCGCACTGCTCGTGCTCCTCGTGGTGATCGGCGCCCTCGTGTCCTAGCCGCCGGGCGGCCGTCTTCCAGCCGCCCGGCGACCATGTCCCTCCCGGCCGTGTTCTCGGGTTCCCGGATCTCGCGGCGGTCAACCGGCCCGCTCCCGGCCCGTTCAGGTGTCTCCCGGACATTCCCGGCTCAGGTGCCGCCAGGGAATCCCCGTTCGTTCGGGTGCCGCCCGGCGACACCGTTCACCAGGCGTAGTGCTCGGGCGCCGTCTTGAAGCCGGGGAAGATCTCGTCCAGGCGGGCCAGTGCCTTCTCGTCCAGAACGATCTCCAGTGCCCTGGTGACGCCGTCAAGCTGGTCGAGCGTGCGCGGCCCGATGATCGGCGCGGTGACGACCTTCTGGTGGAGCAGCCACGCCAGGCCGACGTTCGCCGGATCCTCGCCCAGCTCGTCGCAGAACTCCTCGTAACGCTCGATCTTGTCGCGGTGCTTGTCCAGCTGCTTGGTGATCTGCTCCGAGGCCGAACGCCCCTTGTCGATCTTCCGGAGGATGCCGCCGAGCAGGCCGCCCGCGAGCGGGCTCCACGGGATCAGGCCCACACCGTAGTCCTCGGCCGCCGGGATCACCTCGAGCTCCGGTGCGCGGACGACCAGGTTGTAGTGGGACTGCTCGGAGACCAGGCCGACGCTGTTGCGGCGCCGCGCGCTCTCCTGGGCCTTGGCGATGTGCCAGCCCGCGAAGTTGGACGACCCGACGTACAGGATCTTGCCCTGCTGCTTGAGGATGTCCATGGCCTCCCAGAACTCGTCGAACGGGGTGTTCCGGTCGACGTGATGCGCCTGGTAGAGGTCGATGTGGTCGGTCTGCATCCGCTTCAGCGACGCGTCGGCGGCGCGGCGGATGTTGAGCGCGGACAGCTGGCCCTCGTTGGGCCAGTCCCCCATCGAGCCGTAGAGCTTCGTGGCGATCACCGTCTTCTCGCGGCGCCCGCCCCCCTTGGCGAACCAACGGCCGATGATCTGCTCGGTGATGCCCTCGCCCTTCTTCCAGCCGTAGACGTTGGCGGTGTCGAAGAAGTTGATCCCCAGCTCATGGGCGTGGTCCATGATCGCGAAAGAGTCTTCCTCCGTGGTCAAGGGGCCGAAGTTCATCGTGCCCAGGCAAAGGCGGCTGACCTTCAGGCCGGTACGGCCAAGCTGCGTGTAATCCATACCCTCACACTAGGTACCTGGAGCGCACTCCAGGCGAGCGGATTCGCGAGGAAACCCGTGTCGGCCGGACCCGCCACGTCTGTGACGCTCGCGCGTACCGCCGGGGCATGATGGCTGAATGCTGAGTAAGGCGGGGGAAGTCCTGGTTCGCGTGTTCGCCGTGGCCGGCCTGGCCACGGCCGCGGTCCTCGCGGGACAGGGCGCGTGGGCGGGCGAGGGGCAGGGAGTCCGGGGGGACGCGGGACACGGTACGCGGGCGGGGGCGGCGCGAGGGGCGGCGCAGGGCGTACCGACGGGTACCGGACGGGCGGACGGAGGGGAGCGGATCCTCTTCCGCTTCAAGGACAGCCGGATCACCGAGTCGAGCGGGCTGGCGGTCTCACCGACCGGCAAGGACGTCTACTACACCCACAACGACAGCTCCGCGGGGCCGGTCTTCTTCGCGGTCGGCCCCGACGGGCGGACCCGCGCGACCTTCACCCTGCGTGGCGCGGCCTCCCGCGACTGGGAGGGCATGGCGGCCTCCACCGATCCGCGGACAGGGCGGGGAGTGCTCTGGTTCGCCGACATCGGCGACAACCTCGAAGGGGCATGGCCCGACATCTCCGTGTACAAGGTGGCGGAGCCCGCCACGCTGAGTGACGCCGTCGTCCCCGCCGTGCGCTACCGGTTCCGCTACGAGGACGGCGGGCACAACGCCGAGGGCATCATGGTGCACCCCCGGACCGGTCGCCTCCACATCGTCACCAAGCAGTTCGCCGGTGCCGTCTACCAGGCTCCGAAGCGGCTGCGCGCCGACAGGGTCAACGTGCTCCGCAAGGTCGGCTCCGCGCCCATCATGGCCACCGACGCCGCCTACGCCCCCGACGGGTCGAGCTTCGTGATCCGTACCTACTTCTCCGCCACGGTCTACCGCGCGCCGGGAGAGCAGATCGCCCGGGTGACGATGCCGGAGCTGCGGCAGGCCGAGTCGATCACCTACACGCGCGACGGCAGGTACCTGCTGACCGGCAGCGAGGGAAGCCGCAGCCCGGTCTACCGGGTGCCGCTGCCCGCGAAGATCCTCGACGCGGCGGCTCCCGAGCCCACGTCCGCCCGGCGCCAGGCGGCTCCCACCCCGGTCTCCGGTGTCACCGGCGCTCCGGAGCCCACGCCGGCCGCCGGGGCGAAGGCCGATGAGGACGGCACCGGCACGGACACGGGGATACCGACCTCGGCCGTGCTCCTCTGGCTGGCCATCGCCGCGGGCGCCATCGGCGTCATCACCCTGATCGCCCGCAGAACCCGCTGAACCCGCAGAACCCGCAGAACCCGCTGGGATACTCAGACCCGCTGAGGTACTCAGACCCGGTTGAGTGATCCGACGCAAGCGGGCGGCAAGCCGCTTGCGCCATCCTTCGGACCATGCATGACGAGAACTCGGCGTCGAGCCCCCGCTCCTCCTCGCCGGTGGGCTGCCCTGAGTGCTCGGCCCCCATCGCGGGGACGCACGAGCGCTGCCCGCGCTGCGCGCTGCCTCTGAGAGGGCCGGTGGCGGCCGAACTGTGGCGGCTCGACGGTGCCCTCGCGGGGCTGCGCGCCCGCGAGGCGGAGCTTCTCATCCGGCGCGGTCACCTGCTCGGCCTGCTCAGGGAGGAACGAGCCGGGAAGGAACCGGCCGGACGGGAGCGGGCCGGACGGGAGCGGGCCGGGCAGGAACCGGCCGGGCAGGAGCGGGAACACCCGACCGATGGCGGACCCGCCGGGCGGCCGGAGGCGGTGCCCGAGCCGGGGAAGGACTTCTCGCCTCAGGCGGTGCAGAACCTGCTGCTCGGCCTCGGCGGGCTGCTGCTGGCCGTCGCGGCCGTGGTGTTCACGGTGGTCAGCTGGGGGAGCATGGGCCTCGGCGGCCGGGCGGCGATCCTGGCCGCCCTCACCGGGCTGACCTTCGCCGCGCCGACGCTCCTGGTGAGGCGCGGGCTCGTCACCACCGCCGAGACCATCGCGATGCTCGGCGCGGCGCTGCTCTTCCTGGACGGCTACGCGGCCCGGCGGACGGGGCTGGCCGGGGCCGACGGCATGGCCGTACTCCATTACGCCGCCCTGCTGTTCGCCCTGGTCGCGCTCGTCATGGCGGGCTACTCGCGGCTTCTTTCGCTGCGACTGCCGCTGCCCGTCGCGATCGTCCTCGCCCAGTTCCCGCTCCCGCTGCTCGCTCTCGGCGAGACGACGCCGTGGATCACCGCCGCGCTCGCCGCCACGGCCGCCGCCGACGCCGCGTTCCTGGCGTTCCTGGCGTTCCGCGTGGCGGGCCGGACTTCCGAGCCCGGCGGCCGCGGGCCACGGAAGACGGTCGCGGTCTGTTTCGGCGTGGTGTGGGGGCTGGGGGTGTGTCACGGCCTCCTGGAATCACTCCCGAGAAAGACGCCGAGCCCGTTCCCCCGCGACGTTCCGGCGATCGTCTCGCTCAGGGACGCCCTGTTGCTGGTCACGCTGGCGGTGATCGGGTTCGCGGTCGCGCGGAAGGTAAGGAACACGGACCGCCTCTGGGTCGTCACCGCCGTCTCGGCGCTCACGCTGACGGCGGGACTGGCGGCCCCCGCCTGGCCGCTGCCGCTCACCTGGTGGGCCGTACCGTACACGGTGGCGGCCCTGGTCACCGTGGCGGTCATGCTGTACGCGCCCGGCCTGGACGAGCCGCGGGTCCGCTCGGCCGGTGCCGTCTCCGCCGGGGTGCTGGCGGTGCTCACCGCACTGCCTTTCGCGAACGATGTGATCTTCACCCTGGTCGCCCCGTTCAACCGGCTCGGCGATGTGTGGTCGGGATCTCCGGGCTTCGCCGATGCCCGGCTGATCGCGCCGTTCCCGCAGTTCCCGGTCGTGTCGGGGCTGCTGGCCGTCGCCTCGGCACTGGCGGCCGCCCGGGGGCGGGCCTCCATGGGGTTCGCCGCGCTCGCCGCCGGGACCCTCGCGGTGGCCGTCGCCCCCGTCGCCTTCGGCTGGGGGCACGGGGCGGACCTCGTGGTCCTGTCGGCGCTGGCCGTCGTCCTCGTGACCGGTATGACCCTGGCCGGCCGGCCGCGGTGGGCGGGGGCCCTCGCGCTCGCCTCCGGCGCGGTGTCCGCGGTGGCGACGGCCACCGCGCTCGCCGAGCGGTCCAGCACGTACGCGACGCTCGGCGTCCTGCTCGTCGCGTGGGGCGCGGCGGCGTTCGCGGCCCGGGTACGTGAGGCGGCGGCGGTCTCGCTGGTCGCCGGTGTGCTCTCGGCGACCGGCCTGATGTGGGCGGTCGCCGCCGGGACCCGGTGGCTTCCAGCGGGTGACGGCCTGTCCCTGTCGCTGGCCGCCGGTGCGGTGCTCGCGGCGCTTCTCGCGCTGCGCGGCGGCTCACCGGCCAGGCCCTCGCCCGAGGGCGCGCCGGGGGAGAACGGTGATCTCCGGCGGTCCGCCGGGCTGGTGCTGAGCGCCGTGCTGGCGGTGCTCGCGGTCGTCTCCGCGCACGCCGCCGTCACCGCGACCCTCGGTTTCCACCGCCCCCTCGTACGGCCGTGGACGGCCGTGACAGGCCCCTCGGGCGGCCATCCGCTGCTCGCGGTGGTGGTCGGTCTCGTCGCCGCGGCGGCGGTGCTGGTCTCCTGGCAGGTCGCGCGGCGCAGGGGCGCGACCAGGGCGGCGCTGCTCGCCTGGCCCGCGGTGGTGGTGGCACTGCCGGTGTCGGTCGCCCTGCCGTACGGGGTGGAGCTGGGGCTGTTCGTCGCCGGTACCGTCCCGACGGCGTGGATGGCGGCGCGGAGCCGCGCGAACGCGGTCTTCGGCGGAGTGGCGGCGCTGTGGACCGCCTTCGTCGCGATCTCCTGGGCCCTCATGAGCGAGCCCGCGACCCTGCTCGTCCTTCCCGCCGTGGCGGTGATCGCCGTGGCGGTCGTGCTGGGTGACCAGGCGAGGGCCAGGGGAAGGGCCGGGGCGGAGGCGGCGGTCGCGTTCGGGGAACGGGCGGTGGCGCCGGTCGCGGCGGGGCTGGCGGTGCTGCTGGCGGGCGGGGAGGCACTGGCGGCCGGGCTGGCGCTGGACTGGCCGGTACGGCACGCGGCGTTCGGCCCGCTCGCCGTGGCCTGCGCGGCGGCGGCCGTGGCGGGCCGGTTCAGGAGGACGACGTTCGCGGTCGGTGTGGAGGCGGCGGGGTACGTCCTCGCGGGGGCGGGACTGCCGCTCGCCTCGGCCGACCTGCCGCTTGCGAGCCTGGCGTGCGCCGTGACGGGCGTGCTGATGGCCGGTACGGCGCTGCGGCCCGATCGCCGATGGGCCGGATACGCCGGAACGGGTTTCCTGCTGCTGGCCTCGTGGCTACGGCTGCTCGCCTCCGACATCAGCGTGATCGAGGCGTACACGGTCCCGTTCTCGCTGGTGCTGCTGGCGTTCGGCTGGTGGCGGGCGCGCGGAGGGGAGACGTCGTCCTGGGTCGCCTACGGTCCCGGACTCGTCTCCAGCCTGGTACCCGGCATGCTCGCGCTGCTCACCGGCTCGGGCTGGCTCCGGCCGCTGCTGCTCGGCACGGTCTCGCTGGCCGTGCTGCTGGCCGGTGCCCGGTTCCGGCTCCAGGCCCCGGCGGTCCTGGGCGGGCTGACCCTGGCCGTCGTCGCCCTGCACGAGCTGGCGCCGTGGATCGCGGAGGTGGTCGTGCTGGTGCCCCGATGGGTGCCGATGGCGCTGGGCGGGGTGCTGCTCGTGGTCGTCGGCGCGACCTACGAGGCGCGCCTGCGGGACGTGCGACGCCTGCGAGGCGCGGTCGGCCGGATGCGCTGACCGTTCCCGAGGTCGCTTCCCGAGGTCGCTCGGGGCTCAGCCGGGGGACTGCAGGCCGCGGCGGGCGGCGTGGTCGAGAGATGCCGCCACGTCGGGGTCGACGGGGAACCAGGTGAAGAGACCGGTCACCTGCAGAAGGCGTTTGAGGACATCCGATACCCCGGCGAGGCGCAGCCATCCGCCCGCCTCCGAGGTCACCCGCGCGCCGCTGAGAAGTATCCGCAGCCCTGTGGAGTCGCAGAAGGTGATGCCTCCGGCGTCGATGACGATCCGCGGGCGGTAGTCGGAGACCAGTTGTTCGATGGTCTCTCTGAGCAGCTCACTGGAATTACGGTCGATGTCACCCGTGACAGTGATCACGGTGCAGTCCAGGTGCCCGTGGTGGTCGACGCCGATGGAGAGTTCTCTGCTCATCGCCTCGTATCTCCACCCGGTGACGCGGTCGGTTTCGGCCGCCATCCGGCCTGATCAAGGTATACCCCTCCGTGACACCGGGGTGGGCGACGGACGGGAGACATGTGCGTAACGGCTGTGGACACCCGCCGTTCGCCGTCCGCTCCGGGAGCCGATGCGGGCGCGATCTCAGATGCAATCTCAGATGCGATCTCATACGTGATCCCGAGCGTGATCTCATGCCGAAAATGAATGACCGCATCACTCTTTACTGCCCCGACATATTCACGTATTCCTCGATCGGCCTGGACGTATTTCCCGCATAGGCAATGACGGTTAAGAACCAGGCCGGTTATCCCTTCTCTTGTGGTGAGGATTGCCGCTAACTTTCGAGCATGCGCGTTCTGATAACCGGGGCATCAGGTTTCGTCGGCTCGCATGCGGTCGCCGCGCTCCTCGCAGACGGGCATGAGCCGCTTCTTCTCATACGTAATCCAGAGAAAACACGCGAGGTGCTGGCCGCCGTCGGGGTGACGGGACCGATTCCCCTGCACCGGGCCGATATCCGAGACGCGGCGGCCGTGCGGGAGGGTCTCGAACAGTGCGACGCCGTCATTCACGCCGCCGCGGAAATCGGGGTGATCGGCCGGGCCGATGACCTGAACGGTACGAATGTGACCGGGGCCAGGAACGTCCTCGGGCAGGCCGTCGAACTCGGTCTCGACCCCATAGTGCATGTCTCCAGCGTCGGCGTCTTCGTGCCCCCCTCCGGACCGGTGATCACGACCGAGAGCCCGCTCTCCACGCCCAGGAACGGATACGGCAGAAGCAAGATCTCCGCCGAGCGCTATGCCAGGCGGCTCCAGGAGCAGGGGATGCCGATCACGATCGTCTATCCGGCCGGGGTCACCGGGCCGTACCAGCCCTCGCTGGACGCGATGGTGGAAGGGCTGCGCGCCGGCCTGGAACAGGGCTGGCCGATCACCGCGGGCGGCGTCAACATCGTCGACGTACGGGATCTGGCCGTCGTGCTCGCCCGCTGCCTCGAACCGGGGCGCGGGCCACGCCGGTTCATGCTGGGCGGGCACTACCTCACCTGGACGCAGCTCGCCGACGTCTGCGACGAGCTGACGGGGAACCGCGGCCGGAGGTTCAGGATCCACCGGTCGGTGTTGCGCGGCGCGGCGGCCGTGGGCGACGTGATGAAGCTGATCAAGGAGATCGATTACCCGCTGACCAGGGATGCCGTCGAGATGATGGTCACGATGGTCCGCACGTACGACACCCCGACCCTGGAGGCGCTCGGCGTGAGCCTGCGGCCGGTCCGGGAGACCATCGCCGACTCGCTGCGCTGGCTGGCACAGGAAGGACATCTCACCACCGGCAAGGCCGGGAGATTGGCGGGATAATGTCACGCGGTGACACGTTTCCCACCCTGGCGGAATCGAGCACCTCGGACCACGCCATGATCACCTTCAGGGGAAGCAGCCCCGCAGGGAAGCGACCTCGCAGGCAGACGGCCCTGTGAGGCGGCCTCGTACGAGGCAGGCGAACGAGCAGGGAGGAGCCGGCGATGAAGGTCGGGATCGTCGGTGCGGGGATCGTCGGGCTGGCCGTGGCCAGGGAGACGGCGCTGACCCACGGGGCCACCGTGACCGTCCTCGACAAGGAGGACCGCGTCGGGGCCCACCAGACCGGGCACAACAGCGGTGTCGTCCACGCCGGGATCTACTACCGTCCGGGCTCGCTCAAGGCCACGCTCTGCAGGGAGGGCGTGGCGATGCTCAGGCAGTACTGCGCCGAGCACCGCATCCCGTACGACGAGGTCGGCAAGCTCGTCGTCGCCTCCACCGGATCCGAGCGGCCCGAGCTGCGCGGGATCGCCGAGCGGGCCCGCGCGAACGGGGTTCCCGGCATCGCCGAGCTCGACGCGCTGGCCCTGCGCGAGATCGAGCCGCACGCCGTCGGCGTGGGCGCCGTGCACTCCCCGCACACCGCGATCGCCGACTTCCCCGCCGTCGCCCGGCGCCTCGCCCTGGACGTGGAGGAGAGCGGCGGCTCGGTGCTGCTGTCCCACCCGGTGCGCGCCGTACGGGAGACCGCGGGCGGGGTGAGCGTCCTGGCGGGGGAGCGGACGCTGAGGTTCGACCGGGTGATCGTCTGTGCCGGGCTCGGCACGGACACCGTCGCGCGGATGGCGGGGATCCCCGGCGACGTACGGATCGTCCCCTTCCGCGGCGAGTACTACGCGCTGGCCGGGGAGGCGAAGAACCTGGTCCGCGGGCTCATCTACCCGGTCCCCGACCCCCGCTACCCGTTCCTCGGCGTGCACCTGACCCGCAAGATCGACGGCGAGGTGCTGGTCGGCCCCAACGCGGTCATGGCGCTGGCGCTGGAGGGCTACTCCTGGCGGGACGTCGACCTCGCCGACCTGGGCCGGATCCTGGCCTGGCGGGGCACCCTGCGCCTCGCCGCCAGGCACTGGCGGACCGGGATCAGGGAGGTGGCCGGTTCGATGGGTAAAGGATCCTTCCTGCGGGCCGCGCGCCGCTACGTCCCGGCCCTGACCGCCGCCGACCTGGTCAGGACCGCCGGAGGCGTCCGCGCACAGGCTGTGGACGGGCGGGGCGGCATGCTGGACGACTTCGCGATCGACGTGCACGGCCGCGTCGCCCTCGTGCGCAACGCCCCCTCACCGGCGGCCACGTCAAGTTTGGCGATTGCCAGGCATATTGTGGGGTTAGCCTCAGTGTTGACCAGTTAACTGCTTTCTCATGTGGGCCGGTGAAAATAAACCAGTGACCGACTCACCCGAGGCCCGCCTGCTGATCGTCGAGGACGAGCCCAACATCCTCGAACTTCTGGCCGCGAGCCTGAGGTTCGCCGGGTTCGGTGTCAACACGGCGGGCAACGGCACGGACGCCGTCGCCGCCGTCCAACGGCACCGGCCCGACCTCATCGTGCTCGACGTGATGCTCCCCGACATGGACGGCTTCGACGTCGTACGGCGCCTGCGCGGCGGCGGCAGTGACACGCCGGTGGTCTTCCTCACCGCGCGTGACGCCACCGAGGACAAGATCCGCGGGCTGACCGTGGGCGGGGACGACTACGTGACCAAGCCGTTCAGCCTGGAGGAGGTCGTGGCCCGCATCCGGGCCGTGCTGCGCCGTACCGGCTCCGGCGATCTCGCGCCCCGGCCGCCCCGGCTCACCTTCGCCGATCTCGAGCTCGACGAGGAGAGCCACGAGGTGTGGCGCGGGGGCAGGGCGGTGTCGCTGTCGCCGACGGAGTTCAAGCTGCTGCGCTATTTCATGGCGAACGCGGGGCGGGTGCTGTCCAAGGTCCAGATCCTCGACCACGTGTGGGACTACGACTTCAGGGGCGACGTCGGGATCGTGGAGTCCTACGTCTCCGTGCTCCGCCGCAAGATCGACAATGTCGAACCGAGGTTGATCCACACCCTGCGCGGCGTCGGATACGTGCTGCGCCTACCACCGGCCCCGTGATGCTCGACGCGACTCCCCTGCGAGTGAAGCTGATCGGCGTCATCCTGGTCCTGCTGACGATCGCGCTCGCCCTCATCGGCATCGGCAGCGTCTCGATCATGCGCGGTTACCTGATCGACCGCGTCGACGGCCAGATCGACCTGACCACCGACTCCGCGCTGCGCCGCATGAACAACCGGGGGTCCGTCGCGCTGGTCGGCAAGTCGATGCCGTCCGACGCCAGGCTGGAACTCCGCGGCAGGAACGGCAAGACCCTCGTCCTGCTCAGCGGCATCGACGTGGAGGGCAAGCCGGGGCCGGAGGTGGCCCCGGGACAGGGCGGCCACTCGTTCGAGAACGGCGACTGGCGGGTCCGGGTGAC
Source organism: Streptosporangium sp. LJ11 (assembly GCF_051918945.1). Lineage (NCBI taxonomy): Bacteria > Bacillati > Actinomycetota > Actinomycetes > Streptosporangiales > Streptosporangiaceae > Streptosporangium > Streptosporangium sp. LJ11. Next base: position 195,973 of record NZ_JBPXMB010000019.1, on the reverse strand, counting down.
CTCGCTGGACACCGGCGGAATCCTCATCGTGGCCGTGGACATGGGCGAGGTACGGCAGATCGTCGGCCAGCTCGCGCTGGTGGAGCTGCTCGGCGGGAGCGGCCTGGTGCTGATGCTCGCCGGGGCCGGTGTGGTGATCATCCGCAGGAGCCTGCGCCCGCTGGAGGAGATCGAGCGCACCGCGGAGGCCATCGCCGCCGGAGACCTGGGCCGCCGCGTCCCCGACGCCGACCCGCGCACCGAGGTGGGCCGCCTCGGCCGGTCGCTGAACGGCATGCTCGCCCAGATCGAGACGGCCTTCCGCGCCCGTTCGGAGTCGGAGTCCTCGGCCCGCAGCTCGGAGGAGCGCATGCGCAGGTTCGTCGCGGACGCCTCGCACGAGCTGCGCACGCCGCTGACCTCGATCCGGGGTTTCGCCGAGTTCTACCGGCAGGCGCCCGGCATCGACGCCGCGCCGTTGATGCGCCGGGTCGAGTCCGAGGCGGTCAGGATGGGCCTGCTCGTCGACGACCTGCTGATGCTGGCCCGGCTCGACCAGCAGCGGCCGATGGTCATGCGTCCGGTCGACCTGCTCGCCATCGCCGCCGACGCCGTCCACGACGCCCGCATCCTCGCCCCGGAACGCGAGGTCACCCTCTCGGTGGACGGTTCCGCGCTCATCGTCTCCGGCGACGAGGTACGGCTCCGCCAGGTCGTGGGCAACCTCATGACCAACGCGCTCACCCACACCCCCGAGCGCACCCCCGTACGGGTGGCCCTCTCCGGCGACGACGGCATGGCCGTCATCGAGGTCGCCGACGACGGGCCCGGCCTCACCGCCGAGCAGCGCGAGCGCGTCTTCGAGCGGTTCTACCGCGCCGACTCCGCCCGGGGCCGGCGCGCCCCCGAGGACGGCGGCAGCGGTCTCGGACTGGCCATCGTCGCCGCGATGGTCGAGGCGCACGGCGGCCGCGTCGCCGTGGAGTCGGAACCCGGCAAGGGCTCGACGTTCCGGGTGGTCCTTCCGCTCGCCCCCGAATCCGACTGAACCGCGCCTCCGGATCCGAACGGATCGCGCCTCCAGACCTGGCCGGGCCCCGCTCCCGGACCCGGCCGAACCCCACCGGAACCCGGCTGATTCCACCGGTCCAACCGGTCCAACCGGTTACCGTCGCCGCCCGGTTCAGGGCGCGCCGGTGCCGGGTTCCGGCCAGCTGCTGTCGGGGAACTCCCCTCCGGCCGCGCCGCCGGGCAGTACCACCCGGTCGTTCTCGGACAGCCCGGAGGTGATCTCGACGTACCGGTCGCCGCGGACCCCCGTCTCCACGACCCGCTCGGCGCCCCCCGGAACGGTGACCCTGGAGACCCCGTCCCTGGTCCGTACGGCCTGCGCCGGGACGTAGAGCGTCTCGGCGGACTCGGCGACGGCCACGGTGACCGAGGCGGTCTGGCCCACCAGGAGGTTCGCCGGGGGCTCGTCGAACGCGATCGTGACGCCGTACCTCACCAGCCGATCGCTGGTGGTCGCGGTGGGGGCGATCCCCGTCACGGTGCCCGTGTACCTCTCCCCCTGCCGGGTGGCCAGAGTGATCGCCGCCTGCTGCCCCGGCTTCAGACTGCCGATGTCCGACTCGGTGAACAGCGCCTCCACCTGAAGCTCGTCCAGGTCCCCGAGGGTGAGGAAGGTGCCGGTGCCCGCGCTGTCGCCGACCGCCCCGGCCACGGACATGACGGTGCCGTCGGCGGGGGCGACGATCCGCACGCCCGCGAGTTCCTCCGTGGCGTCGGTCAGCTCCGCCCGGGCCTGCTTCACGCGGGCCTCGGCCTGCTCCACGGTGAGCGTCCCCCGCCCGGCTCCGCCGTTCTGCTGAGAACCCTGCCGAGGGTCCTGCTTGGTGTTCCGCCCGGTGTTCCTGTCCGTTCCCGTTCCCGTGCTCGGCTTCGGGGTGGGGCATCCGGTGGTGGGCCTGGCGATGGCGGTCGGTAACGCCGTGCCGGTGGGACCGCTGGGACCGGTGGGGCTCGCCGTCGGTCCGGGATGCTCGCCGAGGCCGGTCGAGGGGCCCGAGGACGGGTCTGCGGGACCGGGGCCGGTGGTCACGGGCGGCTCGCCCCCGTGCGGCCTCGCGGTCACGGTGACCGTCGCGGTGGCCGTCACGGTCACCGTCGGAGCGGCCGTCACGGTGACGGTGACCGTCGGCGCGGGCTGGGGAGCGCCCTCATCCGTCCGCGCGGCCACCGGTGTCGCGGTGGGTGCCGGTACGGACGCGGAGCTCCGCGCCGGAGCGGGGGTGAGGGCCGGGGCCGGGGCCGCCGCGAAGCGGTACCCGGCGGGGACGATCCCGCCCGCGGGGACGACCCGCACCGTCCGCGCCGATCCGGCCGGCGCGGACGCCGGGTACGGCGAGAACGTGCGCGCCGATCCGGCCGGCGTGGATGTCGAGGGTGGTGAGAGCGTGCGCGCGGGCCCCGGCCCCTGCGTGGGGGCACCCGTCCTGGTCGGGGCGGGCGTGGGGGTGGCGTCCGTTCCCGGAGGCCGTGTCGCCGTGGGCTCGCAGCCGGCCTGCCTGGCGGGACCCGTCCGGTCGGACCCCGCCCGATCCCCGGTCCGGTCAGCCGTCCGGTCCCCGTCCTGGCCTCCGGCCCGCTGCCCGGCCTCGGTCGTCCCCGTGCTCTCCGGCGTGCTCCCCGCCGTGTCCAGCGCCTCCTCGGCCGCCGCGAGCTGCGCCTTCGCCGCGTCGTAGCGCTCGCGTGCGGGGGCGGAACCGATCCTGGCGAGCACGTCCCCCCTGCCGACCCTGTCCCCGGCCTTGACGTAGACCTTCGTGACCGTCCCCGAACCGCCGAAGGCCAGGTCGCGGGTGCCGTCGTCCACGGTGCTGCCCGCGGCCGACACCGCGGCGGTCACCGTCCCGCGCCTGGCGGACGCCAGTTCCACCCGGGGAGCCTGGTCGGAGCCGCCGTCGAACACGACGATCGCCCCCGTACCCACCAGGACGAGGGCGGCCAGGGCGAGTCCTCCCGCGCGCAGCTTCTTCGGGAGATGGGTCGGTCTCATGGCGGACATCCTGGACCGCCTGATTCACAGCATGCTCACGGGTCCCTGAAGGTTTCCTGTGCATCATGGGCGGTACGACCAGGTCTGCAGGAAATCTTCAGCCTTCGTCGGGGTGAGTCCAAGCCTGATGCGCCAGTGTCAGGCGCTGTGAAGCTGTCGACCAAGCGCGGAGCGCTGATCGTGAACGGGACCCTGGGGGTCCTGTTGCTGGGTGGAGTGGTGATCGCCTACTCCTCCCTCGGCGGCGAGGCCTCATCCGCCGACGCCGCGGTGCGGACCGTGCCGGTGACCCGTGCCACGGTCTCGGCCTCCGTCTCCGCCTCGGGAACCGTGGCCAGCGCCCGCGCCCGGTCCCTCTCCTTCGGATCGAACGGCACCGTCGAGAAGATCTACGTCAAGGCCGGTGACAAGGTCACCGCGGGGCAGATCCTCGCCCGGCTGGACGACGACTCGGCGCAGGAGAGCCTTGACGCGGCCGCCGCCGCCCTCGACTCCGCGGACGACGACACCTCCACCGCCGCGGCCTACGCCCAGTACGTCACGGCCAGGAACACCTACCGGTCCGCGAAGCGCGCGGTGGAGGGCACCGTCATCAAGGCGCCGTTCACCGGTACGGTCACCGCCGTCAACGGCACGGTCGGCGGCTCCTCGGGCACCGCCGCCAAAGCCGCGACCAACGCGAACAACTCGGCCGGGTCCGGAGCCAACGCCAACGCGAACGCCTCGGGCGGGTTCGTCGACCTCGCCGACACCCGCAGGCTCGAACTCGTCGGCGCCTTCACCGAGGCCGACGTCACCAAGCTCAAGATCGGCCAGACGGCCTCCATCGGGTTCGACGCGCTCACCGGGGTCACCGCCTCCGGCAAGGTCACCCAGATCCAGCCGACCGCCACCACCAGCAACAACGTGGTCCAGTACCCGGTGACGATCTCCTTCACCGAGGTGCCGAAGCAGGTCAGGCTCGGCCAGACGGCCACGGTCGGGGTCGTCGTCGAGCGTGCCGAGGACGTGCTCGCCGTCTCCTCCGCGGTGATCTCCACGGCGGGCGGGCGGAGCACGGTGACCGTACTGCGGGACGGACGCCAGGTGCCCGTCCAGGTGAAGACCGGGATCAAGGGCGACGCGCTCACCGAGATCAGGTCCGGGCTCGCCGAGGGCGACCGGGTGGTCCGCCCGGTGGTCACCGAGACCACCCGGCAGGGCGGGGGCTTCCCCGGCCTCGGCGGCGGGGGCGGCGGTCGCAACGGCGGTGGCGGCAACGGCGGCATCCGCCCCGCCGGGGGAGGAAACGGCCGATGACCGTCCCCGTCCTGTCCCTCACGGACATCACCAAGGTGTACGGCAGGGGAGACGCCGAGGTCCGGGCGCTGCGCGGGGTGTCGCTCAGCGTCGACCGGGGCGACTACGTCGCCGTCATGGGCGCCTCGGGCTCCGGCAAGTCCACGCTCATGAACATCCTGGGCTGCCTGGACGTGCCCACCTCCGGCGACTACCGCATCGACGGCACCGACGTCGGCTCGCTGGACGAGCGCAGGCTCGCCGTCCTCCGCAACCGGAAGATCGGATTCGTCTTCCAGTCGTTCAACCTGATCCCCCGGATGAGCGCGCTCGCCAACGTCGAGCTGCCCATGGCGTACGGCGGGGTCGGCGCCGCCGACCGGCGGGCCCGCGCCCTGGCGGCCCTGGAGCAGGTCGGCCTGTCCGACCGGGTCCGCCACGAGCCGAACCAGCTCTCCGGCGGCCAGCAGCAGCGGGTGGCCGTGGCCAGGGCGCTGGTCACCGCGCCCGCCCTCCTGCTCGCCGACGAGCCGACCGGCAACCTCGACACCGCCTCCACCGGGGACGTGCTGGGCATCCTCGACCGGCTGAGCGTCGCGGGCCGGACGATCGTGATCATCACCCATGAGGACGACGTGGCCGCCCACGCCAAGCGGGTCATCCGCCTGGTGGACGGCCGGATCGTCGAGGACCGTCGCCAGGCCCCCGCCGACGGCCTCCCGCCCCGCGTGCCGGAGGTCACCGCGTGAGCCGGCTCGAGATCCTGAGGTTCGCGCTCCGCGGGCTGGCCGCCAACAAGCTGCGCAGCTTCCTGACCACCCTCGGCATCCTCATCGGGGTGGCGGCCGTGATCCTGCTGGTCGCCTTCGGCGAGGGGGCCTCGCAGAGCATCCAGCAGTCCATCCAGCGGCTCGGCGCCAACACCCTTACCATCTCGGCGTCCTTCGCCGGAGGCGGCGGTGGCGGTGGTGGTGCTTTCGGGGGAGGGGGCGGCGGCGGGGGCCGGGCGGCCGGGGGCCAGAACGAGGGCCCGCGTACCCAGGCCAGGCAGCTCACCCTGGAGGACGCCAGGGCGCTGACCGACCGCGAGCGGGTTCCCTCGGTGCGGAGCGTGTCGCCCGTGGTGACCGCGAACGCGGCCACCGCCGTCCACGAGGGCGCCAGCCACACGATCGCGCAGCTCGTGGGCACCTACCCCAGTTACTTCGAGGCTACGAACAGGCCCGTCGAGAGCGGCACCTACTTCGTCAACGACGACGTGCTCGCCGCCAGGAAGGTCATGGTCATCGGGCGGACGGTGGCCGAGGAGCTGTTCGGCACGGCCGATCCGGTCGGCAGGCCGGTCAGCGTCTCCGGGGTGCCGTTCACGGTGATCGGGGTGCTCAGGGAGTCGGGCTCGGCGGGCATGCAGGACGCCGACGACGTGGCCGTCGTGCCGCTGCCCGCCGTGCAGCAGAGCCTGACGGGGTTCGGCGCGCTCGGCTCGATCATCGTGCAGGCGACCGGTGCCGACACGACCGACTCCGCCCAGGCCGAGGTGACCGCCGTGCTCGACCAGCGGCACGGCATCACCCCGGCGGGCGTCGCGGACTACCGGATCCTGAACCAGGCCACCCTGCAGGAGACCGTCAGCTCGACCGTGGGGATCTTCACCGCCCTGCTCGGCGCCGTCGCCGCCATCTCACTGCTGGTCGGCGGCATCGGCATCACCAACATCATGCTCGTCACCGTCACCGAACGGACCAGGGAGATCGGCATCAGGAAGGCCATCGGCGCGCCCAGGAGCGCCATCCTCGGCCAGTTCCTGCTGGAGGCGACGGTGCTGAGCCTGGTGGGCGGCCTGTCGGGGGTCGCGGTCGCGTTCGCCGGCACCCGCTTCACGATCGCCGGGATCTCACCGGTGCTCGTACCGTCCTCGATCGCGCTGGCCCTCGGCGTCTCCGTGGGCATCGGGCTGTTCTTCGGCGGCTACCCGGCCAACCGGGCGGCCAGGCTCCGGCCCATCGAGGCCCTGCGTCACGAGTGACCCGTACGGCTTACCCGGCTTAGGCAAGGAGAGAAACATGGGCGGCGACGCCGACGAGACGGTCCCGGCGGGGAGCGCGCTGGAGAGTTCCCCGTTCCGGGGGGACCTGGACAGCGAACTGGCGGCCCGGCCGCCGCGCCGCCTGCCGACGCTCACCCTCGTGCTGGGCGCCGGGGTGATGCTCGTGGCGGGGGTGATCGTGGGCATCCAGGCGCAGAAGGCGATGGGCGGCCCGTCCGGCGGCCCCGCGACGGCGACGCGGCAGGGTGACGTGGGCCCCGGCGGCTTCGGCGGTTTCGGCGGCGGCCAGGGCCGTCAAGGGGGCCAGAGGGCCGGTCAGGACGGTGGCGGCCGGGGCGGCATGACCGTCGGCACGGTGCAGCGGGTCGAGGGCGGCAGGGTCTACGTCCAGACGGCGGACGGCTCGGTCGTGACCGTGAACACCACGGACGAGACGTCCGTACGCGTCACAAAGGAGGGCAAGGTCACCGACCTCGAGCCCGGAGGCGCGGTGGTCGTACGCGGGGCGGCGGCCGACGACGGCTCGGTGACCGCGACCGCGATCACCGAGCCGTCGTCGGGCGCCGGACGCCGGTGAACCGGCCGCGGGCGAAGGGCGGGCCGTTTCCTGTAGGCGGTGGTGAATCGGGTTCCCGGGGGCGGCGCGCCGGTCGCCGTGAGCGCGGGCGAACCGCTTCGCGGGAGCGGTGCCGAGACGGTTCTCAGGAAACGTTCAGCCCTGGCTGAGCTGCGTTCCAGCGAGGTGGGCGAGCCTCGGGATGTGCTGGACAGAGTGGAAGCCCGATTGCTGGTCGTGGACGACGAACCGAACATCAGGGAGTTGCTCTCGGCCAGCCTGCGCCTGTCCGGGTTCGAGGTGGTGACCGCGGTGGACGGCCGGGAGGCCGTGCACTTCGCCGAGCGGATCCGTCCCGATCTGGTCGTGCTGGACGTGATGCTGCCCGACATGGACGGCTTCGCCGTGGCGGGGCGGCTGCGGGAGATGAGCGGGCAGATGCCCGTGCTCTTCCTGACCGCCAGGGACGCCACCGACGACAAGGTCGCCGGGCTGCGCCTGGCCGACGACTACGTGACCAAGCCGTTCAGCCTGGAGGAGGTCCTCGCCCGCATCCGGGCCGTGCTCCGCCGTACCAGGGGAGACCTCGACCTGCCGGTCCGCCTGCAGGTCGGTGACCTCGAGCTGGACGAGGAGGCGCACCAGGTCTGGCGCTCCGGCGTCCCGGTGCGGCTGTCGCCGACCGAGTTCAAGCTCCTGCACTACTTCATGGTCAACACCGGCAGGGTGCTCTCCAAGGCGCAGATCCTCGACCACGTCTGGAACTACGACTTCGGCGGCGACGCCGGGGTGGTCGAGTCCTACGTCTCCTACCTGCGCCGGAAGGTCGACACGGCCGAGCCCCGGCTCATCCACACCCTCCGCGGTGTGGGCTATGTGCTGCGACCGCCCCACAGTGATTGAACTTTCAGCTGATATTCAGCTTCAGCTGACCCGTTTCTGAGCTTTATGTGTTCCAATAGACAATGCACGACCCCCGATCACCTCGGAAGCATCCGATGGGCTCGGGCTCGCCTCCAGCTGCGGGGGAGACGAGCTCGGCACGGCCCGCGGATGAGGTCCGAGGGCTGGGCCCCACCGCTTTACCGAGTTCGCCCCCGTAACCCGGTCGAGCGGTGGGGCCAAACGCGTCTAGAGGGGCTCTCGCAGGGCAGGATCGACCGTATGGGTGACAACGACGGTCTTCTGGAGACGCTGCGGGAGTTGCGGCGGCATCTCGACCGCGAGCTGTTCCCCCTCGCGATCGGCGACGTGGTGGCCGACCGCCGGGCGCTGCGCGAGCTGACCGGCCAGCTCGACGACTACCTGATCCCCCGGCTGAGCGCGATCGACGCTCCGCTGCTCGCCGTCGTCGGCGGCTCCACCGGGGCCGGGAAGTCCACGCTGGTGAACTCCCTGGTCGCCGAGGACGTCTCCGAGCCGGGCGTGCTGCGGCCCACGACGATGGCCCCCACCCTGGTCACCAGCCCCGTCGACCGCGAGTGGTTCACCGCCCAGCACGTCCTGCCCGGCCTGCCGCGCGTCACCGGGAGCGGCAGGGGCGAGCCCGGCACGCTCCGGATCGTCACCGCCGCGGCCGTCCCGCCGGGCCTGGCCCTGCTCGACGCCCCCGACATCGACTCGATCGTCACCGCCAACCGCGAGCTGGCCGCCCAGCTGCTCGCCGCCGCCGACCTGTGGTTGTTCACCACCACCGCCTCCCGGTACGCCGACGAGGTCCCCTGGAGTTTCCTGCGTTCGGCCAGGGAGCGGAGCACGGCCCTCGCCGTCGTCCTGTCCAGGGTCCCCCCCGAGGCCATGGGCGTGGTGCGCAAGGACCTGAAGCGGTTGCTGGAGGCGAACGGCCTGGGCGGGACGCACCTTTTCGAGGTGCCCGAGCTGGTACTGCCCGACGAGAACGCCCGCCTGCCGCGTCAGGCGGTCCAGCCGATCGCCGACTGGCTCATCGCCATCGCCGCCGACTCCCGTTCCCGCGCCGAGGTGGTACGCCAGACCCTGTCCGGCGCGCTGGAGAGCCTCTCCACCCGCGTGCCCGCGCTCGCCGCGGCGGTCGACCGCCAGCACACCGGGGCCGAGGAGCTCCGCTCGATGGCGGACGCCGCCTACGCCGTGGGCCTGTCCACCTTCGACGAGGGCATGCGGGACGGGTCGCTGCTGCGCGGCGAGGTCCTGGCCCGCTGGCAGGACTTCATCGGCACCGGCGACCTGATGCGCTCCCTGGAGAGCCGGGTCGGCAGGTTCAGGGACCGGGTCGTGGCCTTCGTCACCGGGCGGCCCGCGCCCGAGAGCGAGCTGCGGATCGCTCTGGAGAGCGGGGTGGAGGCGCTGATCAGGGCCTCGGCCGACAGCGCCGCCGAACGCCTGCTGGAGTCGTGGTCGTCGCACCCCTCGGGGCGGGCCCTCCTGGAACGCGAGGGGGTCGCCGTCGCCGGGCGTCTCGGCCGCGCCTCCGCCGACCTGCCCGCCAGGGCCGAGGAGGCCGTCAGGGGCTGGCAGTCGTACGTGCTCGACCTGGTCCGCGAGGAGGGGGCGGACCGGCGGACCACCGCCCGCGTCACCTCGTTCGGCCTCAACGGGGCCGGGCTGCTGCTGATGATCGCGGTGTTCGCCTCGACCGGCGGCCTGACCGGCATCGAGGTCGGCATCGCCGGAGGCACCAGCGTGCTCAGCCAGAAGGTCCTGGAGGCCGTCTTCGGCGACCAGGCCGTCCGCGACCTCACCGTCAAGGCCCGCTCCGACCTGCGCGCCCGCGTGGCGATCCTCCTCGGCCAGGACGCCGACCGCTTCACCGACCTGCTGGACGCCGTCCAGCCCCCCGAGGGCACCGCCCCCGCCCTCCGCGCCACCGCCGGCGCCATCCGCGAGCACCTGCGCGAGCTCCCCGTCGCGGACCGCCGGGCCGCGCTTCCCGCGGGTTCCGTCCCGGCCGCCGTGGGGGAGTCCCGGAGACCGTCCGACGGCCTTCCACACGTGACCGGCGCACCCGACGGCGTCCCGCGCGCCACCGGTGCAGGAGAGGCGGGCCAGGCGTGAAGCTGCTGCGACGAGAGAAGACGGTCTCGCTGGACGACCGGCTGGCGGCGCTGGCGCGCGCCGCCGACCTGGCCGACGGGAGGCTGGACGCCGAGGCGGTCGCCGCGGCGCGTTCGGTCATCTCCCGCGCCGGCGTACGTGCGAGCCTGTCGGTCGACCACACCGCGGTCGCGCTGGCAGGGGCCACCGGCAGCGGCAAGTCCTCGCTGTTCAACCTGCTGTCGGGCACCTCACTCGCCACGGTCGGCGTCACCAGGCCGACCACCTCGACCGCTCAGGCCGCACTCTGGGAGGGCGCCGGGGCGGGACCACTGCTCGACTGGCTGGAGATCCCCCGCCGCCACGAGCTCCTCGACACCTCTGGCCAGGCCGCTCAGAGCCCGCGGCACGGGAACGGCGAGGGGCCCCGGCCCGGCACCGGCCGGTCGGCCGGTGCGAAGGGGACCGAGCTGAGCGAGCGGGCCGGCGGCACGGCCTTCGGGACGGACGGGGAGGCCGCCGGGCTGATCCTGCTGGACCTGCCCGACCACGACTCGATCGAGCCGTCGCACCGGCTGGAGGTCGACAGGCTCGTCGAGCTGGTCGACCTGCTGGTGTGGGTGCTCGACCCGCAGAAGTACGCCGACGCGGCCGTCCACGACCGCTACCTCAGGCCGCTGGCCCGGCACCGGGACGTCATGGTCGTCGTCCTCAACCAGGTCGACCGGCTCTCCCCGGCCGCCGCCGAGCGGTGCCTGAAGGACCTCCGGCGGCTCCTCGACGAGGACGGGCTGACCGGTGTCCCGGTGGTCGGGGTGTCCACCCGCACCGGCGCGGGCGTCCCCGAGCTGAGCTCGCTGCTCACCTCCCGGGTCGCCGACCGGCGGTCCTGGTCCGCCCGCCTCGCCGCCGACGCGGGGATGGCCGCCGACGCGCTTCTCCAGGCGTCCGGCGTCACCCCCGGCGAGACCCCTCCTGACGTCGCGAGCAGGCCGGACGGCCTGGCGAGGCCGCTGAGGGACGCGCTGTCGCAGGCCGCCGGGGTGCCGGTCGTCGTCGAGGCCGTGGCCAAGTCCCACCGGCACCGCTCGGTCGCCGCCACCGGCTGGCCGCCCACCCGGTGGATCCGCCGTCTGCGGCCCGACCCACTCCGCCGCCTCCGCCTGGACGCCACGAGCCGGTCCACCGGAGAACGGGTGGTGCCAAGGGAGCCCGGAGAGCCGGGGAACGTCATCGGGAGGACGTCGATCCCCGTCGCTACCGTCGTCCAGCGCTCCCGGATGGACACCGCGATCCGCGAGGCCGCCGGGGCCGCCTCCGCGGGGCTTCCCGCGCCGTGGGCCGCTGCCGTGCGGCAGGCGGCGAGGTCGCGCGGAGACGAACTGGAGGACGGCCTGGACCGGGCGGTGGCCACCACCTCGCTCGGGGTCTCCAAACGGCCCCTGTGGTGGCGGCTGGCCGGGCTGGCGCAGTGGCTGGCGCTCGCGACGGTGCTCGCCGGGGGGATCTGGTTGCTCGCCCTGGTAGCCCTCGACTATCTCCGGCTTCCGCAGCTCTACATGCCGACCGCGGGGGAGCTGCCCTGGCCGACCACGCTGCTGATCGGGGGCGTCCTGCTCGGTCTGCTGATCGCGCTGCTCTCCCGGGTGGCCGCCTGGCTCGGTGGCCGTCGCCGGGCCCGCAAGGCGGCGAAGGCGTTGCGGTCGAGCGTCGACAAGGTCGGCCGCGAGCTGGTGCTGGATCCCATGGAGGAGGAGCTGACCCGGTATCGGCACTTCACCGAGGCGGTCACGGTGGCCGGGAACGGAACCCGCGGATAGCCCGCGGACAGGCGGACGGTTTCGGCGGGGATCGAGCGCCTCCCGGGCGAAGGGGGACGGACCCTGGAGAAGGGATTCTGGCGTCCGTCTCTCAGGAGGCGCTCATCCGCGTCCTCTCCCACTGCCGTGCGGAGCCGGTCGGGCCGGTCGGCGCGTCAGGTGGGGGGAGCGCGTCAGGAAGTGAGATTCACGTAATAGCTCGAATAGCCGTTCATGTCGATCAGCCGGGTGCCGACGAGCCTGGCGGCGGTGCTGCCGATGCCGATGCAGGAGTCGAAGGCGTTCTGGTAGACGTACATCGGGCCGTAGGCGCCGGTCCAGACGGCTCCGTTGGCCGCTTCGGCGTAGTAGGCGGCATAGCGGTTGTCGGTGTTGAGGACGAACGCCTCGCCGCCCGGGTCGATGGGCCACCAGCCCCGGGTGCCCCACTGACCGTAGTCGCGGCAGCCGTCGGGGCTGTAGAACATGATCGCGACCCACACCTTGGAGGTGTAGCGGTTACGGAAGTGCAGTTGCATCTCTACTCCTCCGATTCCGTGAACCGCATGGCGAGGGGCCTGTCGTCGATCGGCTGGTCGGCCAGGGGCGGCAGGTGGTCGTCGGTCTTCGCGACCACGGCGGCGCGGTCGGCCGCCCCCGGCCGCTCGTCCGTCTCGCCCGTGTTGGCCGCCGCCGCGTCCGCGAACGCCACCCGGGGGTCGGGGGAGCGTTCGGTGCCGTTGTCCGGCATGTGGCTCACCTACATTCGTTGAGTTCGTAGAGTGATTGATTGACAACATACAGTCACCATCAAGGCCGTGTAAAGAATCGTTTTCATTTCCACGGGTGGCGCGGTGACGGAGAGGAGGCTGGTCGCCGAGGTCGCGGAGAGTCTCGTCCAGGCAGGACGGCGCCTGGCCTGTGCGACCCATCCGATCCAGGCGCGTCTTCGAAGTGGGGCCGTCCTTGCCCCGCACCTGGGCGTGCGGTGTCCCCAACCGCGTCGGTGGCTCGGGCCTCGGCCGCTCGGATCGTTTCACCTGCACCGATACGCTCGGCCGGTCCGCCGCCGACCGCGGCGGGTGCGGCGGGTGCGTCTGTCCGCCGCCGACAATTTTTCTTTTATTGACGATATGAGTCGTCGGCCGCTATCGTCGAGACGTGTTCGAAGCGGGGATTTCGAACACCGCACTGTGGATCGCCGCGGGCGGCGACGACACCAAGGAGCCCTGACATGTCGCACGAATTCCGTCTCACCCACGACGTGGACCTCCAGGCCACCCCCGAGGAGGTCTGGGAGGCGATCGCGACCGGCCCCGGCGTCGACTCGTGGTTCATGGGCAAGAACGAGATCGAGCCTCGCGAGGGCGGCAGGACGTCCATGGCGATGCCCGGCTTCACCGGCGAGGCCACGGTCACCGCCTGGGAGCCGCCGCACCGGTTCGGCTATCGCTCGGAGCCCGGAGAGGACGGTGCGTCCATGGCGTTCGAATACCTCGTGGAGGGCCGTGACGGCGGCGGCACCGCGCTGCGGTTCGTGCACAGCGGCGTCCTGACCGGCGACTGGGAGGCGGAGTACGACGCGCTCCGCAAGGGCAACCCGCTCTATCTGCGGACCCTCGCGCGGTATCTGGAGCACTTCCCGGGCCGCACCGCCGTGCCGGTCGCCGCGTTCGGCCCGCAGCAGCCCGACCAGGACCTGGTCTGGGCCGGCCTCACCCGTGCCGTCGGCCTGTCCGAGCAGGTCGGGGAGGGTGACAAGGTGCACTTCACGATCGCGGGGCAGACCGTCGACGGCGTGGTCGACACGGTGCTCGCCCCCGGCTTCCTGGGCGTGCGGACCGACGACGCGCTACTGCGGTTCGTCGGGGGCGGCGGCGTCATCATGACCGGCCACCACATCTTCGCCGACGTCGACCAGGCCGACGCCGAGCGGATCTGGGGCGCGTGGCTCGCGTCCGTCTACGCCTGAGTCGCCCGGCCATGAAGATCATGAAGTTTGTGTGGACACCCGCCCGGGTTGCCGCGGTCCGCCGTCACCCTTCCGCCCAGGGACGGCGGGCGGAAAGCCGCTCAGGCTGTCGTCACCGGTAGCGGAAGCCGTCGAAGAAGCGGCGGAAGACACCGCCGATGCGGGGCAGGGGCTCGGCCGGGGGCGGCGCCTGCGCGCGCTGCCTGGCGATGGGCTGGTCGTAGTCGGTCCGCGCGATGGCGTCGAGGACCTGCTGCTCGTCGAAGTCCTCGGAACCCTCGATCACGGGGACGAAACCGACCAGCATCCCGTTGCGCATCACCTGGGCTTCGAGGCCCGCGGTGCCGTCGGTGTCCCATTCGGCCTCGCGCCCGTCGGGCAGTGACACGCGTATCCCGAACTGATACACGCCGACCCTCGCCAGGTGGCCGTCTATTCCGCGATCGCGCAGCGCGTCAACGATCCGTCGTGCCCGGTTCTCTTCCACCTCTCCCAGGATAGGTCGGCTCTCCCCGGATGGGCCGGCCGGACCGCGTCCGCCCGTACGGCATGTCCGGGGCGCATGAGGCCGTCCGGGGCCGTCCGGTGTCTGTCCCGTGTCGGTCGGTGCGGATCGACAGCGGCCGGCGAAGCGGTCGGTGAAGTGGGAGGATCCCTCACTCCGAGCCGGTGACGGACGGTAACCCATCCGAAATATAGCTATAACGCATATATCGCACGCTTTGCGGGTGATCACCGCTTCCTCGGATGACCCAGCCGAGGCGAGACCTTCACCGAAGGACGTGCTGCCTCTCATGAACCGTTCTGGTCTCCGATCCGGACTGCGCCGCACGGCGTCCCGCACCAGCCTCTACGTCACCTCGTTCGCCACCGTCGCGGCCCTCGGCGCGGTGGCGCTGACCACCCCGACGCAGGCCGAGTCCACCGGCAGGCCGCCTTTCTCCATCGACCTGGAGACGGTGACCGTAAGTCAGCTCCAGCAGGCCCTGGGAGCGAGGAAAATCACCTCCGAGTGGCTCGTCAACGCCTACATCGAACGGATCCGCGCGCTCAACAGCGACGGGCCGGGACTGAACGCCGTCCGGGTGCTCAACGGCAGCGCCATGGACGAGGCCAGGCAGGCCGACAGGGATCGCGGCAGGGGGAGGGCACGTGGCCCGATGCACGGCATACCCGTACTGGTGAAGGACAACATCGACGTCAACCGGCTGCCGACGACGGCGGGCGCCCTGGCCCTGGCCGACTCCTATCCCCAGGACGACGCCTTTCTCACCAAAAGGCTCCGGGCGGCGGGAGCGATCATCCTGGGCAAGACCAACCTGACCGAGTTCGCCAACTTCACCACGTCGGGAATGCCGTCCGGATACAGCGGGCTGGGGGGACAGGTCCTCAACCCGTACGACGTCAGCCAGACCCCCAGCGGATCGAGCTCGGGGTCCGGATCGGCGGCGGCCTCCGCGCTCGCGGCGGTGACCATCGGCACCGAGACCTCGGGATCGATCCTCAGCCCGTCGGTGGCGAACTCGCTCGTCGGCGTGAAGCCGACCGTGGGACTGGTCAGCCGGACCGGCATCGTCCCGATCGCCGCGAGCCAGGACACGGCCGGGCCGATGACGCGCTCCGTGTACGACGCCGCGGCGCTGCTGACCGCGCTCACCGGCATCGACCCTCAGGACCCGGCGACCGCGGCCAGTAAGGACGTCGTCGGTACCGACTACACGGCGGCGTTGTCGAAGGACGCGCTCAAGAACGTGAAGATCGGTGTCGTCGGCGCCCCGACCGGGAACCAGGGCGTCGCCTTCACCCGGGCCGTCGACGTGCTGCGCGCGCAGGGCGCCACGGTCAGCGCCGTGACGGTGGACACGAGCGGGCTTCCGGCGAGCATCCTGAACTACGAGTTCAAGCGTGACCTGAACGCCTATCTCGCCCGGCTGGGCCGCCGCGCCCCCATGAAGACACTGGACGACGTCGTCCGCTTCAACCTCGCCCACGCCGGAGAGGGGGCGATCAAGTTCGGCCAGACCCTGCTGGAGACCTCGAACGCCATCAACCTGGACGACCCCGCCACCAAGGCCACCTACGAGGCCGACCGTGACAACGGCATCGCCACGGCCCGCCAGCGCCTCGACTCGGCGTTGCAGTCCGGCGGTTTCGACGCGCTCGTGTTCGCGGGCAACGGCTCGGCGGGCATCGGCGCGCGGGCGCAGTATCCCTCGGTCGCCGTGCCCATCGGGTACGACCCGGCCAACGGGCGCCCGTTCGGCATGACGTTCCTCGGCACCGCCTTCACCGAGGCCAGGCTCCTGGCCTACGCGTACGCCTACGAGCAGGCCTCGCGGGAGTGGCGCCCGCCGTCGGTGGTCAACCCGTCCCTCTTCCGGTGCGCCCAGCCGGGGGGCAGGCAGCCGCAGACCTGCGCGCCTTGACCCGTTGACCTCCTGATCCCCGCCGTCCTGAGGGCCGGGGACGTGTTCCGGCCCGTCTCGCGTCCGCCACCTCCGGGTGGGCGCGAGGCGGGCCTGGTATGTGCCGCTGTCGCCGCTGTAGGTTCTCAGATGCTCATATTTCTTGATCTTTGTCTCGGTCATCGCGAGCGAACCGGTACCTCTCCACCCCGCACTCCGGAGTAATTCCATGCCCGCAGCACTCGAGATCCACGGCCTGTGCAAGACCTTCGGTGAGAAGGTCGCCGTCGACCACGTGGATCTGAACATCCCCCAGGGCTCCTTCTACGGGCTTGTCGGCCAGAACGGCGCGGGCAAGACCACCACCCTGTCCATGGCCGTCGGCCTGCTCCGCCCCGACGACGGCCACGCGCGCATCTTCGGCGCCGACGTCTGGTCCGACCCGGCCACGGCCAAGACGCTGGTCGGCGTCCTGCCCGACGGGATGGCCATGCCCGAACGGCTCACCGGCCGGGAGGTGCTGACCTACCTCGGGCTGCTCCGCGGGCTGCCGCGCGAGGTCGTCGACCAGCGCGCCGAGGAACTGCTGTCGGTGCTGGAACTCGACGAGGCGGAGAAGACGCTCGTCATCGAGTACTCCACCGGGATGCGCAAGAAGATCGGCCTGGCCACCGCTCTGCTGCACGCTCCGAGGCTGCTCGTGCTCGACGAGCCCTTCGAGGCCGTGGACCCGGTGTCCGCCGCGACGATCAAGACGATCCTGCGCGGTTTCGTGGCCGGTGGCGGGTCCATCGTGCTCTCCAGCCACGTCATGGCCCTGGTGGAGCAGCTCTGCGACCACGTCGCGGTGATCGACAAGGGCAGGGTGGCCGCCGCGGGCTCCCTGGACGAGGTCCGCGGCACCGGCTCCCTCGAAGACACCTTCGTCGGCCTGGTCGGCACCTCCGACGGCGGAGTGAAGGAGCTGACGTGGCTGTCGAGCTGACCATGGTCAACATGAAGGTGGCCGTACTCCGGCACTCGATGACCGGACAGCGGGCCGGCTTCGTCGTCATGGGCGCGCTGGTCGGCCTGGTCCTCGCGGCCGGCACGATCTTCACGGCCCTCTCCTGGCCGGACCTGCTCCCGGCCGTCTACGCCGTCTGGATGCTGGGCTGGATCTTCGGTCCCGTCTTCGCCGGGGGCGGTGACGAGACGCTCCGCCCGGAGTACTTCACGCTGCTCGGCCTGCGACCGCGCCGCCTGGCCACGGGACTGCTCGTGGCGGCCTTCGTCGGGGTGGCGCCCGTGATCAGCCTGCTCGCCCTGACCGGGCTCACGGTCTTCGGCGTACGGCAGGGCGTCGCGGCCGCGCTCGTCTCGATCCCCGCGCTGCTGCTCCAGCTCACGGTGTTCGTCCTGCTCTCCCGGGTCGCGGTCGCCCTGCTCGGCCTGGCCCTGCGCTCCCGCGTGGGCGCGGTCGGCGCCGGGCTGACCAACGGCCTGATCCTGGCCTTCCTCGGCCAGATCTGGGTCGTCTTCATGGCACTCGGGCAGACGGCGGGGATCCCGCCGGTGGTGACGACGGCGGCCCGCTACCTGCCCTCCGGCTGGGGGACGGTCGCGGTCGAGGCCGCCGCGTCCGCCGACTGGTCGCGGGCCCTGGCGGCCCTCGGCGGGATGGCGCTGCTGGTCGTCCTGCTGCTGGCCGCGTGGGCGGCGCTGCTCACCCGGCGGGCCGGGGCGTCGAGGGCGGCCACGAGGGGACGCCGGCCGATCCGGGCCACCACCGCCTCCGGCGCCGTACTCGCCAAGGAGTTGCGCACCTGGTCGCGTGACCTGGTGCGCACCCACCAGCTGACCTTCGCCCTCGCCTACGGCGTGTGTTTCGCCGCGGCCCCGCTGCTGGTGGGCTGGACGGGGATGCTGCCCTGGGCGGGACCGGTGTTCGTCGTGATGGCCGCGGCCATGTCGGCCAACCTCTACGGCACCGACGGCACCGCGCTGTGGCTCGCGCTCATGACGCCCGGCGCGAGCGACGTCCGCGGGCGGCAGCACGCGTGGCTGCTGACCGTCGCGCCCGTCGCCCTCGTGGTGACGGTCTCCCTCGCCGCGGTCACCGGCGGGCCGTGGCCCATGCTGCTCGCCGTCCTCCTCGCCCTGCTGGGCGGCGGCGCCGGACTGGTCCCCCTGGTCTCGGTGTACGGGCTCATCCCCGGCACCGACCCGCACCGGCGCGGCGGCAACCCGCTGCGCTCCACGGAGGAGGACGGCGCGGTCACCGGCATGGTGTACGCGGTGCTGGCGCTGACGGCCCTCACCGCGGCTCCCGCGGCGATCGCGGCCGGGTTCCTCGGCTGGGCGGGAGTCGCCGTCGGCATCCTGACGGGGGCTCTCTGCTACTGGGGGTTCGGGCTGCTCGCCGAGCGGCGGCTGCTGGAGAAAGGGCCCGAGCTGCTCGACACGATGCGCACCGGCCGCCGACCGGCTCCGAAACCGGGCACGGTCAGCCGGCTCCCCTTCGAGTCCCTGCCGCGCCACAAGCAGATCATCATCGGGTTCTGCTTCACGGTCGGTGCGATCCCGCTGTTCCCGCAGGGGCTGCTGGCCGGCTATCTCAAGGCGTCGGAGAGCCCGACGCGCGCGTGGTTCCTCGCCCTCTACCTGCCGCCGTGGCTGCAGTGGCCCACGATCGTGTTCATGGTCCTGCTGGGGGTGGGCCTCTACACGACGGGTGTGGTCCTCTCCTACCGTCGTAAGGAGTCTCCGACGGTCAGCGGTGAACCCGGTGGTGAACTCGGTGGTGAACCCGGCGGTGAACTCAGCAGCGAACTCAGTGGTGAACGATGAGCCAGGTCGCGACGGCGGTGACGGTCTCCGAGCGGTTGCCGATGATGTGCGGGCGGCTGCACGGGAAGGTGATGGAGTCGCCCTCGGCGAGGGTGACGACCTCCGACTCGAAGTCGATGGTCAGCTCGCCCCGGGTCACCGTCCCGACCTCGTAGCCCTCGTGCTTGAGGAAGTGGCCGTGGGCGTTGGAGATCGAGCTCGGCGGATAGGTCGACTCGAAGAACTCCACGTCGGGTGACGGCGTGGGCGAGAGCCTGCGGAAGGTGATGCCGCCGCTGAGCCGGATGGGGGCGACCTCCCACGAGCGCCGGATGGCGAACCGCCCGGCGGGGGGGTCCTGCCCCGCCGGGCCGGCGCCGGCCGGCTCGGCGGTGTCGAACACGGCCGCGAGCGGCACGCCGATCGCGGACACGAAGGCGATGAGCCTGCTGACGGACGGCCGCATCGTGCCGAGCTCGATCTGGGAGACCGCGCTGGCCGAGATGCCGAGCTCGCGCGCCAGGGCGCGCAGCGACATCCCCGACCGGAGTCGCAGCTCGCGAAGCCTCCGGCCGAGGCGCTCGTTCGTGATCGCCTCGATCTCCGTGCCGGGTTCCGGGGTCATGCCTGTCACGGCCTCCACACCAATTGTCACAAGGCCTTTACGCGGGTGAAATTAGGACTCGGGTGTCAAGGCATACATTGACGGCAGCTGTTAAGTGACCACTTAACAGCCCACGCCACAGCCCCTGTGACGACCCCGGCCACAGCCCATGCCGCGGCCCGTCACACAGCCCGTCAAGCAGTCCCGAACGGTTGCCGCGGCTGCGCCGACCCGCCATTCTCGCCGATCCTCCGAAGCCGATTCCTCGCGCCGATCCCCCGAGCCGATCCCGGCACCTTCCGCCTCGGCGCGCCCGCACGCGGGACACCGGTTCCCGCGCCGTACCCCCCACGGAAGCTGACAATGACCGAACACAGCGCACCGTCCCAGCCGAAACTACACGACGTCGTCGAGGCGGCAGGCATGCCCGTCGGCGCCGGTCTCGTCAAGCCCGGCTACGACCCCCGGCTCGCGAACGAGGACCTGGCCCCGCTCCGCGAGCAGACGTGGTCCTCGTACAACATCTTCGCCTTCTGGATGTCCGACGTGCACAGCGTCGGCGGCTACGTCACCGCGGGCAGCCTGTTCGCCCTCGGGCTGGCGAGCTGGCAGGTCCTGTTCGCCCTGCTCGCGGGCATCGTGATCGTGAACGTGTTCTGCAACCTGGTCGCCAAGCCCAGCCAGGTCACCGGGGTGCCGTACCCGGTCATCAACCGGGCGGTCTTCGGGGTGCGCGGCGCGAACATCCCCGCCATCATCCGCGGGCTCATCGCGATCGCCTGGTACGGGGTGCAGACCTACCTCGCCTCCCAGTCGCTCATCATCGTCTTCCTCAAGTTCTGGCCCGCGTCGGCGTCGCTGAACGAGGGCGGCTTCCTCGGCCTGTCCGCGCTCGGCTACATCTGCTACGCCATCCTCTGGGTCGCCCAGGCGGCCGTGTTCTGGAAGGGCATGGAGGCGATCAGGCGGTTCATCGACTGGGCCGGTCCCGCCGTGTACGTCGTCATGGTCGTGCTCGCCGTCTACCTGGTCGGCCAGGCGGGCTGGGAGAACATCAGCCTCGACCTCTCCGGGGGCGAGAACCTCGACTTCGGCGCGTCCATCCCGGTCATGCTCGGCGCGATCGCCCTCGTCGTCTCGTACTTCTCCGGGCCGATGCTGAACTTCGGTGACTTCTCCCGGTACGGAAGGTCGTTCGCGGCGGTGAAGAAGGGCAACCTGCTCGGGCTGCCGGTCAACTTCCTGTTCTTCTCGCTGCTCACGGTGATCACCGCGTCGGCGACCGTGCCCGTGTTCGGCGAGCTCATCACCGACCCCATCCACACGGTCGAGCGCATCGACACGCCGTTCGCGATCCTGCTGGGCGGGCTCACCTTCGTCATCGCGACCATCGGCATCAACATCGTCGCGAACTTCATCTCCCCGGCGTTCGACTTCTCCAACGTGAACCCGCAGAAGATCAGCTGGCGGACCGGCGGCATGATCGCGGCGGTCGGCTCCGTGCTGCTCACGCCGTGGAACTGGTACGGCAACCCGGACGCCATCCACTACACGCTCGGCATCCTCGGCGCCCTGATCGGGCCGCTGTTCGGGATCCTGATCTCCGGCTACTACATCGTGAGCCGCCAGCGGGTGTGGGTGGACGACCTGTTCACCCTCGAACCGACCGGCCGCTACTTCTTCCGGAGCGGCTACAACCCCAACGCGGTCTGGGCGACGGTGCTCAGCGGGGTCCCCGCGATCGCGTCGGTGCTCCTGCCGAAGATGCTGCTGGACCTGGAGCTCACCACGGCCGACGTGACCTGGATCGCCGACTACAGCTGGTTCGTCGGCTGCGGGCTCGGGTTCGTGGCGTTCACCGTACTGGAGCGGATGTCGCCGAGGATCGGCGGTCTCGACCGCGACGCCGAGCGGGTGTCGGACGGCACGACCCTGGCCGGTTGATGACCCGCGTCGGAATCCGGGTGATCAACCCCAACACCGCCCGGGCCATGACCGAGAACATCGGCCGGTGCGCCCGGGCGGTCGCGGCACCGTCCACCGTCGTCACGGCCGTCAACCCGGCGATGGGCCCCAAGTCGATCGAGAGCCACTACGACGAGGCCCTGGCCGTGCCGGGCCTGCTGGCGGAGATCGCGGCGGGCGAGGCGGCGGGGGCGGACGGGTACGTCATCGCCTGCTTCGGAGATCCCGGCCTCGACGCCGCCCGCGAGCTGGCCTCGGGACCGGTGGTCGGGATCGCCGAGGCGGCCATGCACGCCGCCACCCTGGTCGGCCGGAGCTTCAGCGTCGTGACGACCCTGGCCAGGACCACGGGCCGGGCGTGGGATCTCGCCGGCCGGTACGGTTTCGCGGGCGCGTGCCGGGGGGTGCACGCCTGCGACATCCCCGTACTGGAGCTGGACGACCCCTCCTCGGACGCGCGGAAGGTGGTGGCCGCCCTCTGCGCCGAGACCGTGGAGCGGGACGGATGCGACTCGATCGTGCTCGGCTGCGCGGGCATGGCCTCGTTCTGCGCGGACGTCTCCCGAGCCGTCGGCGTCCCCGTGATCGACGGCGTGGCCGTGGCGACCAAGCTCGTCGAGTCGCTGGTCTCCCTCGGCCTGCGGACGAGCACCCGCGGCGAGTTCGCCCCTCCCGGCCCCAAGAGGTACACGGGCCTGCTGCGCGACTTCTCCGTCTGACCGTTCACTACGGCCGGGGTGCGCCGTACCAGCGCCAAGTGGTCAGGCGCGGGCGTCCGGGGAGTTCGGCGCGGCCGGTGGCCCACAGCAGGGTGGGCCAGGGGTCCGTGTCCGCCGGGGCGTCCGGGAACAGGCGGGCGAGCGTCCGCGCGCACAGGCCCGCGGGCGGGGTCCAGTCGAGCCCGAGCCCCCTGGTTAGGTCGTGGGTGTGCACCAAGGTCTCCACGATCCCCATCGCGGCGAAGCCCTCGGGGTCGGACGCCCCGTGCACATGGTGGGCGCGGACCTCCGGCGGCGTCGTCCGCACCATGGCGACCAGCAGCGCGCCGCACGCCTCCAGCGCCTGCAGCAGCCCGGCCGGCCCCGCCGCCCGGTCCACGTGGATCGCGTTCGCCGGGCCCTGAGGGCTTCTGCGCTCCCACGCGAAGGGCACGACGCCCTCCAACGGCGGTGTCCGGGGACCGATCTGGGTGGCGTAGGAGAAGAGGTCGTCGGCGAGGTGCTCGACGGTCTCCCAACAATCCCACTCCAGCGAGCCGGCCTTGCCCTCCCAGGCCGCCGGGGCTGCCTCCCGAAGGACGCCGACGGCGAGCTGAACGGCCAGGTCAAGGTCGTCCGCCGACACGGGGGAAGATCCGGTTTCGGTTGATCGGTGCATGGAGGGAACGATATCGCCGACCCGGAGCGTGCCGGTGGCGCGCTTTTTACCGGTTCTGGTCGGTGGGGCGGCGTGAGGGAGTCGCCGTCCCAGGCGAGACAGTGGTCGGCGCCGATCACCACGGCTTCGCGGGCGCGTGCCGGGGGGTGCACGCCTGCGTCGTCCCCGTACCTGATGACGGACACAATGGGGCCGGCGTCCTACCTGGAGTGCGGACGAGCATGAGGGATGGATCGACGGGACGCGGTAATCCGGACGCGTTCGGAGGGACTACTTGGTGTGGACGATCCCGAAGAACGATTCACCGACCTGTACGACCGGCACTACCGCAGCGTGCTCGGCTACGCCCTGTTGCGAGCCGAGCGCGACGCGGCCGAGGACGTCTGCAGCGAGACGTTCCTCGTGGCGTGGAGACGGCTCACGGAACTGCCCGAGCCGTCGCTGCCCTGGCTGCTCGGTGTCGCCCGCAACCTGCTGGCCAAGCAGCGCGACTCGCGCACCCGCCGCCAGGCCCTGGCCGACCGGATAGCCGCCCTCACCACCTCACGCGACCACGTGGCGTGGGACGTGGCCGAGCACGTCATCGACAGGGAGAGCGCCCTGGCCGCGCTGTCGGCCCTGCCCGAGCAGGACGTGGAGGCGATGGTGCTCGCCAGCTGGTACGGCCTGTCGCCGGAGCAGGCCGCGACCGTCATGGGTTGTTCGGTCCGCACGTACAACGTCCGGCTGCACCGGGCGCGCAAGCGCTTGATCCAGGCGATGCACGTCGGCGGCCCACGCCGCGTTCGCGTGTCGAATCCTGATCCGCACCTCTTTGGAGACCCCTTTCATGGATGAACGCACGTTCGCCCTGCTCAGGCCCAGTGAGCTGGACGAGCTGACCGAAGACGGCTACCGGCGCCGCCGGGCGGACGACCTGGCCCGCGCCTTCGCCACCCCACGTACCGAACCGGCCCGGCCCGCCCGCCTGGCCCGGCCGCGCTCGCGGCGGCCGTACTTCCTCATGGTCGGCACGCTGGCCGCCGGGCTCGCGGCCGCGACCGTCGTCGTCACGACCGGCGGCGGCCCCGGTCCGGAGCCGGGTGGCGCCGTGGTGGCCTCCACGACGCAGGGGGCGCCCGAACGCGTGGCGGACGCGCGCACGTTCCTGCTGGCCGCGGCCTCGACCGCGCGGCGGGAACCGGTGGGCTCCGGCCGCTACTGGTACGTCAACGAGCGCACCACGCAGAAGGTGTACAACGTCCCCGGCGAGCACACGGCCGAGATCAAGGCAAAGTCCGCCGAGTTGCCGTACGCGGCCTATCTGGCCAACACCCGCGAGACCTGGCGCGCCATGAAGGCGGGCGAGACCGGCCGGAGGGTGAGCAACCAGGACGTGGCGGTCACGTTCGGTTCCCCACAGGACGAGGCCGCCTGGAAGGCGGCGGGGTCGCCCGAACTGGCGGACGGCGAACCCCGGACCGACGACGCCTTCGAGTCGATCCTGTCGATCGACAACCCGAGCCTGACCCCGCGGAGTGTCACCGAGCTGCCCGCCGGCCAGGACGGGCTCAAGCGCCACCTGGACGACCTCTGGAAGCGCAGCCCCGACTCCGCGGGCTCCGGCAAGGCCGTTTACCTGTGGCAGACGGGCGTGGACCTGATGACGGCGCCGATCACGCCGGGTACCCGGTCCGCCCTGTTCGAAGTGCTCGCCGACCAGCCGGGCATCACCTCGCAAGGTGAGGCGAAGGACGCGTTGGGGCGCACAGGGGTCGCCCTCTCCTCGTCGACGGCCGACGCGTTCACCTTCCGTCTGATCATCGACCCGCGAACGGCCGAACTGCTCGAGTACGACGTGGTGGAGAAGGGCGTGACGCTACTGAGCGTGGCGCTGGCCGACATGGGTTTCACCGACAGGCTCGGCGAGCGCCCGAAGGACTGATCTCCCTCGTGACCGTCATCCCACACCCTCACCGTGACGGTCACGGCCCTGCCCTCCTGATCGGCGAGCCGCTCGAACCTCGGCGTGCCGCCGGTCAGGAGGGCCTTTCCACCCAGGACGCCGATCACGGGCCGACCCCAGGTCACGGCAGGCACCGGCAGCAGCGAGTGGGAGCGGTCGGCATCACTTCCCCGGACTTGCGGCGGCCCGCCGCGGTCCGCGAGCCGGGTGAGAAAATATGACACAAGGTGTCGGGTTTTAGGGCGAGCATGGTTCGACCGGCCGACGTCGACGGCGGCCATGGACCGGCCCCTACGGATGGACAAGGACTTCAATGCGCGAAACGCCAGAAGAGCTCAAAGAGCTTCAGGCCCTCCTCGACGCCTCCCTCTCCCGTTCCACCTCGCACCTCCGCTCGATCATCAACGGCGAGCGCACCCTGACCGCGGAACAGCTCACCCAGGTCCTCACCGGCATGTGCACCCTCGCCCTGTCCACCGTGACAGCGAAGGGCGAGCCGCGGATCAGCGGCGTGGACGGGCACTTCCTGCACGGAAAGTGGCACTTCGGCACGGCACGCAACGCCGCCAAGGCCCGCCACCTCGCCGCCAGGCCCGCCGTCAGCGCCGCGCACCTGCGCGGTGAGGAACTGGGTGTGTTCACGCACGGCACGGTGGAGATCCTCAACCCCCGGGACGGCGAGCCCGCCGCTGACTGGCCGGACCTGCTCGCGTACTTCAAGGGCTTCTATGGCGGCGACGCCTTCGACTGGGACGACGAGGTGGTCTACTACCGGCTGCATCCGCACTGGACGACCGTCTACGCCTCCGACGTCGCGAAGCTCACCGCGGCACCCCGGCCCTGATCCGCGACGGGACGGAGGCCGTCGTGTGAGCGGCGTGACTCGCTCCCGGTCACAGCGGGCGGTGCACGATGAACCGCGATGAGACCAAGCGGATCGCGGACCTGGTTTCCCCGGCACGCCCGGCGCCTTCATCCGAACGTCGGGTCAGCCGAGATCGCCGTTCTTGATGGTGGTGATGAAGGTGTTCCACGGTGGTGGCCAACGCCGTCCGGCACGCCCGGCGCGGGGTCAGCGGGCACCGGAAGACGACGTCGGCCGCCGAGGGCGCGGCTCAGGGGTGTGGCCCGCGCGTTCGCCTGAACCGCGCGGGCCGGGAAGGTCCTTCCCAGACGGTGGGCGCGAGCAAGGTAAAGCGCTTTCCAAAAAATGTACGAGTTGTGACGCATCCGTTGGCTCATCGTTTCGCGAAAAGCCGCATAAGAGACTTACGGGACGGGGTGGGTGATATGGATCTGGTGCTTCAGGCGGCGATCGCCGGGATGGTCGCCGCGACCGCCCTGATGGTGGTGGTGATGGGCCGTTACTGGCACCGGCACCGACGGCCCGTTCCGACGAGATCATGGGCGGACGAGAGCGAGGAGCTCTCCGCGCCTCCAGAACCCGAATGCCGGGACGGCGGGCATCGCGACGTCTCGTACATGGCGAAAGAGTCTTCGGTCCCATCGGACGTTCGCGATGCAAGGGTCATAGGGACGGGACCCGGCGCAGTGTCGTCGCGGCGTCCTGGAGAGCGTTCAGCAGTGGGATGAGCAGGGGATGCCGCTCGGCGCCCCGGCGTACGGCGGTGAAGACGCGGCGTTCGGGGCCGGGCACCGGGCGGATCACCACGCCGGACGGGTCGGTGCCGCGCAGGGCGAGGCGGGGCACCATCGCCACCCCCGCTCCGGCGGCGGCCAGCGCGACCACCGCGCTGAAGTCGTCGGAGGAGTGGGCGAACTCGGGGGTGAAGCCCGCGTGCTCGCAGGCCAGCGCGATCACGTCGTGGCAGGGGTTGCCCGGGTAGGGGCCGATCCAGGTCTCGCCCGACAGGTCCGCGACCGTCACCTCGCTCCCGGAGAGGCGATGGCCCCGGGGGAGCACCAGGTCGAACGGCTCGGAGTAGAGCGGGATGCGCGACAGCCGCCGGTCGTCCTCGGCCGGGGCCCCGCGGTACTCCACGGCCACGGCCGCGTCCACCGCGCCGTCCAGGACCATGGTGAGGCTCTGGTCGCCCTCGGCGTCCAGGACGTGCACCCGGATGCCGGGCTCCTTGTCCCGCAGGGTGCCGACCGCGGGAGCCACGACCAGCCCGATCGCGGTGGCGAAGGAGGCCACCTTCACCTCGCCCGCCGTGCCGGCCGTGTAGGCGGCGATGTCGGCCCCGGCCCGCTCCAGCTGGGCGAAGATCTCATTGGCGTGGTCGAGAAGGATGCGCCCGACGGCGGTGAGCCGCACGCCCCGGCCGTCGCGGTCGAGCAGCCGGTGACCCACCTCGTGCTCCAGGGCGACGAGCTGCTGGGAGACCGCCGAGGGGGTCAGGTGCAGCGCCGCGGCGGCGGCGGTGACCGTGCGATGGTCGGCCACCGCGCGCAGGGTCCTGAGCCGCCGCGTGTCTATCACTCCAGTATTCTCGCCGAGGTCACCCGTGAACTACGACAAACGGTCTTTCGGCGGCCGTTACGGGCGCCTGGCGATGGGGTGGGACCGCTGTCCGGCCGCGGGGCCCGTCCCCGGGGCGCGGCCGGTGTCCGGCCACCCTGTTCAGCCGCGGGCGGCGGCGAAGGCCTCCAGCGCGCGGTCGACGTCCTCGGCCGAGTGGGCCGCGGACAGCTGGACCCGGATGCGGGCCTGGCCGTGCGGGACCACGGGGTAGGAGAAGCCGATCACGTAGACGCCCAGCTCCAGCAGGCGTTCGGCCATCGCGGCGGCCTCGGCGGCGTCGCCGATCATCACCGGGACGATGGGGTGGTCGCCGGGCAGGATGTCGAACCCGGCCTCGGTCATGCCGGTGCGGAACCGCTCGGTGTTGGCGCGCAGCCTCGTCCGGGCCTCGTCCGAGCCGCTGATCAGGTCGAGGACGCGCAGCGACGCGGCGGCGATCACCGGGGCGAGGGAGTTGGAGAACAGGTAGGGGCGCGAGCGCTGGCGGAGCAGCTCGCAGATCTCCTTGCGCGCCGCCACGTAGCCGCCGCTGGCTCCGCCGAGCGCCTTGCCGAGCGTGCCGGTGAGGATGTCGACCCGGTCCCGCACGCCGTGCAGCTCGGGGGTGCCCCCGCCGTGCTCGCCGACGAAGCCGACGGCGTGCGAGTCGTCGACCATCACCATGGCCCCGTACCGCTCCGCCAGGTCGCAGATCTCCTCCAGCGGCGCGACGTAGCCGTCCATGGAGAAGACGCCGTCGGTGACGATCAGCCTGCGCCGGGCGTCGGCGGACTCCTTGAGCCGCGCCTCCAGCTCGGCCAGGTCGCGGTTGGCGTAACGCAGGCGTCGTGCCTTGGAGAGGCGGATGCCGTCGATGACGCTCGCGTGGTTGAGGGCGTCGGAGATCACCGCGTCGCGGTCGTCGAGCAGCGTCTCGAACACGCCGCCGTTGGCGTCGAAGCACGAGCTGTACAGGACGGTGTCCTCCTGGCCGAGGAAGTCCGACAGCCGCGCCTCCAGCTCCTTGTGCACCTCCTGGGTGCCGCAGATGAAGCGGACCGACGCCATGCCGAAGCCCCAGCGGTCGAGGGCCTCCTGGGCGGCGGCGACCACCTCGGGGTGGTCGGCCAGGCCGAGGTAGTTGTTGGCGCAGAAGTTGAGCACCTCGCCACCACCCGCGACCGCGATCCCGGCGCGCTGCGGGGTGGTGATGACCCGCTCGGGCTTGAGCAGCCCGGCCTCGGCGATCTCGTTCAGGGTCGTACGGAAGTCGTCGCGGAGGTTGTCGAACATCAGGCCGTCCAATCCAGAATGATCTTGCCGGTCTTGCCTCCGGCGGCGGTGTCGAAGGCCGCGTCGAAGTCGCGGTAGGAGAAGCGGTCGGTGATCACCGGGGAGAGGTCGAGGCCCTTCTCCAGGAGCACGGACATGGCGTACCAGGTCTCGTACATCTCCCGGCCGTAGATCCCCTTGAGGGTGATCATCGAGGTCACGATCGTCGCGAAGTCGACGGCGAACTCCTCGGCGGGCAGGCCGAGCATGGCGATCTTCCCGCCGTGCGACATGGAGGCGATCATGTCGCGGAGCGCCTTCGGGTTCCCGGACATCTCCAGGCCCACGTCGAAGCCCTCGCGCATGCCCAGCCCGTCCATGCCCTCCTGGACGGACGTCTCGGCGACGTTCAGCGCCAGGGTGACCCCGAGCTTGCGGGCCAGCTCCAGCCGCTCCGGGCTGACGTCGGTGACGACCACGTTGCGGGCGCCCACGTGGGTGGCCACCGCGGCGGCCATCAGCCCGATCGGGCCGGCGCCGGAGATCAGCACGTCCTCGCCGACCATCGGGAACGTCAGGGCGGTGTGCACCGCGTTGCCGAACGGGTCGAAGATCGCGGCCACGTCGAGGTCGACCGGGACCCGGTGCACCCAGACGTTGGAGGCCGGGAGTGTCACGTACTCGGCGAAGGCGCCGTCGCGGTTCACACCCAGCCCGATCGTGGCACGGCACAGGTGCCGCCGTCCGGCCATGCAGTTGCGGCACTTGCCGCAGACCAGGTGCCCCTCACCGCTGACCAGGTCGCCGGGGGCGATGTCCTCCACGCCCGGCGCCACCTCGACGACCTCGCCGCAGAACTCGTGGCCGATGACGAGCGGCGTCCGCAGCGTCTGCCGGGCCCACGCGTCGTAGCTCCGGATGTGCAGGTCCGTGCCGCAGATCCCGGTGCGCAGCACCCTGATCAGCACCTCACCGGGGCCGACGGACGGTTCAGGCACGTCGGCCAGCCACAGGCCGGGTTCGGCCCTCTCCTTGACCAGCGCTTTCATAGCGGATTCCCCCTCAGCTCCGACCCTACGCACTGTGCCCGGTCGCCTTCGGGGATGTCCATCGCGGTTTTCTTAACCCCACCCACAGCGTTGCTTCACGCCCGGTCCCCGAGACCTAGAGGGTTACCCAGACATTTGACCGCAAACCGACCAGGCGAGCGGTCCTCGCCGTCGATTCCCACCACGACGTCGGTCCTCCCGCCCGGACACGCCGGGCGGGAGGACCGAGGGAGAGACGAGGGGGTCGAGGTCGGGAGAGCCGGGAGAACCGGGAGGTTCAGGAGCCGTTCCGGCGGTGCTCCTCCCGCACTCCCACTCCCGTTCCCGCCCCTGTCCCCGTTCCCAGGAGGTCGTCGCCGGGCAGGTGAGCGGGGGGCGCGTTGAGCTGGCGGGGGCCCAGATCGGCCTCGGCCGCCTCGGCGACCGCGTCGGCGGCGGCCTGCTCGGCCTGCTTCCTCTCCTCGGCCGCGGCCTCGTTGATCCTGGGGGCCTCGCGGACGGCCGACGACTGCGGCAACGCCTCGGTGAACGCCTTGGAGACGCCCTGGATCGCGGAGGTGACCTCGCTGGGGATCACCCAGAACGTGTTGTTCGGGCCCTTGGCCAGCTCGGGCAGCACCTGCAGGTACTGGTACGCCAGCAGCTTGGGGTCGGGGTCGTTGCGGTGCACGGCCTGGAAGACCTCGTCGATGGCCTGGGACTGGCCCTCGGCCTTGAGGATCGCGGCGCTCCGGTCACCCTCGGCCCGCAGGATCGCGCTCTGCTTGTCGCCCTCGGCGGTGAGGATCTGCGACTGCCGCTGGCCCTCGGCGTTGAGGATCGCGGCGCGCTTGTCCCGCTCGGCGCGCATCTGCTTCTCCATCGCCTCCTTGATGCTCTTGGGCGGGTCGATGGCCTTGATCTCCACCCGGTTGACCCGGATGCCCCACTTGCCGGTCGCCTCGTCCAGCACCCCGCGCAGCTGGCTGTTGATCGTGTCGCGCGAGGTCAGCGTCATCTCCAGGTCGAGCGAGCCGACGACGTTGCGCAGCGTGGTGACCGTGAGCTGCTCCACGGCCTGGATGTAGTTGGCGATCTCGTACGCCGCGGCCCGGGGGTCGGTGACCTGGAAGTACAGGACCGTGTCGATCTCGACGACCAGGTTGTCCTCGGTGATCACCGGCTGGGGCTTGAAGGAGACGACCTGCTCGCGCAGGTCGATCATCGGGTAGACGCGGTCGATGTACGGGATCACGAAGTTCAGGCCGGGCTTCAGCGTGCTGTGGTATCGGCCCAGCCGTTCCACGTTGCGGGCCCGGGCCTGGGGGACGATGCGCACCGAGCGGATCACGGTGAACACCGCCAACAGGACGATGAGCAGTCCGGCTATGAGCAGAGCGTCCATGGTGTCACTCCCGTGGATACACGAGCGCGGTCGCGCCCTCGATCTCGATGACGTCGACGGTCGCCCCGGCGGGTATCACCAGGGTCTCGTCGTAGGCCCTGGCGGACCATTCCTCGCCGCCGATCCGCACCCGGCCGTCCCGGCCGGTCACCTCGCGCAGGACGTAGGCGGGCTTGCCCACGAGCGCCTGGATCCCGAACCGCTGGCTCCGGGGCTGCCGCATGGTGAGTTGGCGCTTGGCGATGGGCCGGACCACGGTCACTCCGGCGGCCAGGGAGGCGATGAACACCACGAGCTGGAGCGGGACAGGAAGCCCCAGCCCGGCGGCGACGGAGGTGATGAGGGCGGCGCCCCCGATCAGGCCGAGAGCGGTGGTCAGGGTGAGTATCTCGGCGACTCCCAGCGCCACCGCCAAGATCAACCAGATGACCCAGTACTCCATGCTCCGGCCCTCCTGCCTGTACAACGCGCCGGACGTCTGGGAGGTTCCTTTCCCACCGTATGTCCTCCACCGGATCGCCGACAGGCCCGGCTCTGCCGTCCGGCTCCGGGACTACCGCGCGGGCTCGATCGTTCCCGACACCTCTCCCAGGGTGATCACGGTTCCACCGGGTCCGGGGGCGGTCGCGGTGATCGTGACGGTGTCCCCGTCCTCCAGGAAGGTCCTGGCCGAGCCGTCGGGCAGCTTCAGCGGCTCGGTCCCGTTCCAGGTCAGTTCGATCAGCGAGCCGCGCTCGCCCGGTCCGGAGCCGGAGACCGTGCCGCTGGCGTAGAGGTCGCCGGTGCGCAGGGCGGCGCCGTTGACGGTCATGTGGGCGAGCATCTGGTCGGGCGTCCAGTACATGTCCCGGTACGGGGGGCGGGAGACGACCTCGCCGTTCACCGAGACCTCCAGCCGCAGGTCGAGCCCCCACGGCTCCTCGCGGCGCAGGTAGCCGAGCGGCTCCGGGTCCTGCGGCCTGCCCTCGATCCGCGCCTCCGACAGGGCCGCGAGCGGGGTGATCCACGGCGACACCGAGGTGGCGAAGGACTTGCCGAGGAACGGGCCCAGCGGGACGTACTCCCAGGCCTGGATGTCGCGGGCGCTCCAGTCGTTGACCAGGGTCACGCCGAACACGTGGTCCTCGAACCGCCCGGCCCGGTCGCCGAGGGCCGTGGGCGCGCCGACGACGAATCCCAGCTCCGCCTCGATGTCCAGCTTGGCGGACGGGCCGAAGACCCCCGCGCCGCGCTGCCCGCACGGCCGGGTGACCGGGGTGCCGGACGCGACGACCGTCCCTGACCTGCCGTGGTAGCCGACCGGCAGGTGCCGCCAGTTCGGCTTGAGCGGCTCCTCGTCGGGGCGGAACATCCGGCCCAGGTTGGAGGCGTGCTCCAGCGAGCAGTAGAAGTCGACGTAGTCGGCCACCTCGACCGGCAGGTGCAGCGTGACCTGGTCGAGCGGGACGAGGTGCGGCCCCATCACCGCCTGGTCGGTGCTCAGCTTGTTCTGGATCAGGACCCGGGTGTCGCGCCACGCGGCCGGGCCCCTGGACATGAAGGCGTTGAGCGAGCCGGTGGCGAACACCTCGTCGTGCAGGGCCCCGGCCAGGTCGACCACGTGGTCGCCGTATCGGACGCCGACGCGAGGGGTCTCCCCCTCGTGGCGGGAGAAGACTCCGTAGGGCAGGTTCTCCAGGCCCCAAGACATCACGCACTCTCCTCTGCTGCGCCGGTGGCCGCCGTGTCGGCGGCCGTTCCGTCGCCGGGTGTTCCTTCGGGGGACGCCGCGTCCGCGGACGCGGGCGGGCGCCGGGTGATCAGGCACAGGGCCGCCAGGTCCTCGATCGGGGTGCGCGTGTCGCACGACCCGTACGACACCAGCAGCTCCCTGGCGCGCGCCGCGGTGCCGTCGGGCACGGCCTGCGCCAGCCGTACCAGCTCGCCGACGTCGGTCAGCTTCAGCACCGGCACCGGATCGCGGTCCTCCACGGCCGCGCAGACCGCGAGGACCAGGTTGAGGAAGCCGTGCCGGTCCACGCCCAGCACGGGATCGAAGTGACGGACCGCGTTGTGCAGCCCCGCGGTCGCCTTGAACGGCACTCCGTGCCTCGCGCAGTGCGCGATGAGGGCGCCCAGGTCCGCGGCGCCGGGAAAGGCGCCGGCGGTCAGCCCGCCGCAGCGGAACTTCAGGCCGGGGCCGGTGGCGTCGCGCGGCAGGGAGGCGAGGTCGCCCGGGGACACCTCCACGAACAGCCGGGCACCGCCGGGCAGCCGTCCGGTCAGCCGCTCCGCCACGGCCCCCGGGGTCTCGCCCGGCGGCTGACGCACCTCGACGAGCTCGACGGCGACGTCCTCGAGGGACTCGAGGGACTCGAGGGACGGGACTTCGGGGGTGTCCAGGATCAGGCCGAGCCGGATCGGGAAGGTCAGGTGGTCGCGAAGCTCCGCCAGGCGTCCGGCCGGGCAGAGGAACCGGTGGGTGAGCACCGGGTCGTCGCCCGCCAGGTCGCTCCTGTGCCGCTCCAGGGCCTCGGCCGTCGGCAGCCCGGTCGGCGGGAACAGCCCGGCGTCGTCGACGAGCCCCCGGAAGAGCACCGCCGTTCCCGTCCCCACGTCGTTCACCTTCGCGCCCGTCCCCGTGCCCGTACTCGCGTGTGCGCTCATGGCCCTGTCCCTACCCCGTGGCGGGCCCGCGTTCGCGACGGGCCCGTGACCCGTCAACGGGCCCATGTCCACGCGTACGCGGGGTCCTCCACCGACAGCCCCGCCGGGCCCAGGTCGAGGGGGCGGAAGGTGTCGACCATCACGGCCAGCTCGCTCGTCCGCG
Source organism: Streptosporangium sp. LJ11 (assembly GCF_051918945.1). Taxonomy (NCBI): domain Bacteria; kingdom Bacillati; phylum Actinomycetota; class Actinomycetes; order Streptosporangiales; family Streptosporangiaceae; genus Streptosporangium; species Streptosporangium sp. LJ11. The sequence continues at coordinate 162,190 of NZ_JBPXMB010000019.1, read as the reverse complement.
TGTGGCCCTGCCGCACCGCCTCGATGACGGCCTCGACGGCGCCGGGCTGCGGGCCGTGCGTGAATCCCGCGGGGTGCAGCGAGACCGAGCCGACGTCGATGCCCGAGCCCCTGCGCGCGGTGTAGTCACCTCCCGCGTAGAACATCAGCTCGTCGGAGTCGACGTTGTGGTGGTTGTACGGGATCGGGATCGCTTCCGGGTGGAAGTCGAGCGGCCGGGGGCAGAACGAGCAGATCACGAAGTTGGGACCCTCGAAGGTCTGGTGCACCGGCGGCGGGGCGTGGGTGCGCTTCACGATCGGCTCGAAGTCGTCGATGTTGAACGCGTACGGGTAGAGGCAGCCGTCCCAGCCGACCACGTCGAACGGGTGGTCGCGGTAGACCAGCCGGGTGAGCCCGCCGCGCGTGCGGACCAGCACCGGCACCTCCTCGCCCTCGGCGAGCAGGGGCTCCTGCGGGGTGCGCAGGTCGCGCTCGGAGTAGGGGGCGTGCTCCAGGAACTGGCCGTACTTGGACAGGTAGCGCTTGGGCGGCCGGATGTGGCCCGACGCCTCGATGGTGAACGCCGTGACGCGGCCCCGCGGCACCCACCGGTGGATCGTCCCGGTCGGGACGACCACGTAGTCGCCCTCCCCGGCCTCGATCACCCCGTACGTCGACTCGAACCTGACCCGCCCGCTCGCGATGTAGACGCACTCGTCGCCCATGGAGTTGCGGTAGAGGCCGCTGGGGGCCTCGCTCGCGGCGTACGACATGCGGACGTCGGCGTTTCCGGCGAGCAGCCCGCGCCCGGTGACCAGGTCGCCCCCGTCCGGCAGGTCCTGGGTGCGCAGGTGGCGGGGGGAGAGGGGCACGTTGGGGGTGAGAAGCCCTCTCGACGCGTCGGGCTCGACGGCCTCGGCCTTGAGGATCGCCGTGGGGAGGTGACGGTGGTAGAGCAGCGACGAGTCGCTGGAGAACCCCTCCTCGCCCATCAGTTCCTCGGCGTACAGCCCGCCGTCGGGCCGCCGGAACTGCACGTGCCGCTTGCGGGGGATCTCCCCGACGACCCGGTAGTACGGCATCCGCTTCTCCCAGCTTTGTCCGTTTATCGGACGCATACGTCCTTTATACGAACAACCATCTGTCAGGGGCGGGGAGATGTCAAACGTCGTCCGGTGGCTGCCGGTTCTCGGCGCACCTGACCCGGTCGCACGAAAACGGACGGCGGGCCGCCGCCGGACGTGCCGCTGCCCAGGCACGGGTTCTCCGCCCGGTTCCGGGAACGGACGGAGCGTGTCTACCCGGCGCCGCGGCCGGTGCCCTCCCCGTCCGGACCGGGGGTGTCCTGTCCCAGGCCCCGGCGGATCGCGATCTCCACGGGTGAGTACGCGCCGTCGGCCCGCTCCAACTCGTACGGCGCGGCCGGCATCAGCGGCGGCTGGGCCATGAAGCGCGGCCGCACCCCATGGTGCGGTTGCGCCGCGTGCACCAGGAACGGATGGCACAGGAAGACGTCGCCGGGGGACCCGGTGGCGAGGGCGACTGGCCGGTGGTCGGACGCCGCCACCAGATCGGGCGCGAGGGCCAGCCCGCTCGCCCCGTCCTCCCCGTACCTCTCCAGCACCTTCGGCACGTCGAGGTGTGAGCCGACCCGGATCCGGGTCGGGGCGTCCTCCTCACCGACCTCGCTGAACAGGAAGAGCATCAGCAGCGCCCGGCCCCGGGAGCGCAGATTCGTGAAGTACCAGCTCTCGCCCTCCGGCAGATAACTCCCCTCGATGTGCCAGCCCGCGTCGTCCGGCTCCTCCTCGTGCGGGAAGCGCAGCGGGAACGTGCCCAGCGAGTAGCGCGGCTCCCAGCGTCCCGCGCCGACGAGCAGGTCGTACGCGTGCTGCAGGAACGGGGAGTTGGGTGCGGCGGCGAACGGCCCCTGCGCCATGCCGGCCACCCAGTGCACGGGCCGCGTCCACGTCGCCGGATCGTCCGGGTCGCAGCCCGTCTCCCGCCACAGCAGCCGCGCGCAGTCCGCGGCCACGCGCGGCGCGACGGCGCCCTCCACCTTCACGAAGCCGTCGCGCAGGAAGCGGGATACCAAGGTCGTGTCATCCATGCCCCCATCGTGCGGCGACACCGGTCCCGGCCGCCCGACATCTTCCGCGCCGCCTTTGTCGGGTGTTCACCGAACCCCTTCCCGCCCCTCCGAGCCCGGAGGCGACCGCCCCCACGGCACCGTCGTGCACTCAGGGACGTGCCTGGTAGACGTCGGGGATGCCGTCGTGGTCACGGTCGGCGATCTCGGCCTCGTGGATGCGCCGGTAGACACGATCGCGCAGCCGGAGGACGAGCGCCGCGGCCAGGGCCGCGATCAGGGAGCCCGCCAGGACCGCCACCTTGACGTGGGCGTCGCTCTCGCTGCCGGCGCCGAAGGCCAGTTCCCCGATGAGCAGGGAGACGGTGAACCCGATACCGGCCAGTACCGACAGCCCGCCCACATCGACCCAGGCCAGGTTCTCGTCCAGGTCGGCACGGGTGAAGCGGGCCACCAGCCAGGTCGCGGCCATGATCCCGACAGGCTTGCCGGCCACGAGCCCGATGACGATGCCCACCGCGATCGGGTCGGTCAGGGCGGTGGCCAGGCCGCTCGTCCCGCCGAGGGCCACCCCCGCCGACAGGAACGCGAACACCGGCACGGCCACCCCGGCCGAGATCGGTCGCAGACGGTGCTCGAAGTGCTCGGCCAGGCCGGGCCCGGCGTCGGGGCCGCCGGCCCGCTCGCTGCGGACGACCGGCACCGTGAAGGCCAGCAGCACCCCGGCGACGGTGGCGTGCACGCCCGAGGCGTGCATCAGCGCCCAGGTCGCGGCGGCCAGCGGCAGCAGCAGCCACCAGGCGCGCACCCGGCGCTGAACCAGCAGGGCGAAGATCGCCAGCGGCACCAGCGTGCCCAGCAGTGGCGGCAACGACAGGTGCTCGGTGTAGAAGACCGCGATGATGACGATGGCCAGCAGGTCGTCGACCACGGCCAGGGTGAGCAGGAAGGTGCGCAGCGCCGCGGGCAGGTACCGGCCGATGACCGCGAGCACGGCCAGCGCGAACGCGATGTCGGTGGCCGTCGGGATCGCCCAGCCCCGCGCCGCGCCGTCGGCGCCGCTGGAGAGGGTGACGAGCAGGTACAGCACGGCCGGGACGATCACGCCGCCGAACGCGGCCGCGATCGGCACCGCGGCCCGCCGCGCCTGGCGCAGGTCACCGGCGACGAACTCGCGTTTGAGCTCCAGCCCGGCCACGAAGAAGAAGATCGCCAGCAGCCCGTCGGCGGCCCAGGCCGCGAGGGTCAGATCCAGGTGCAGGGCCGCGGGCCCGATCTTGACTGCGCGCAGCCCCTCGTAGGCGCCCGACCACGGGGAGTTCGCCCAGATCATCGCCGCCACGGCGCCGGCCAGTAGCAGCGCTCCGCCGACGGTCTCCCCGCGCAGTATGTCCGCGATGCGGCGGGTCTCGGCCCACGAACCCCGGCTGAACAGGCGAGGCGTGCTGGTTGAGGTGCCGCTCATGGGCGCTCCACTTCGGGGGTCGGGTCGGACATTGCCGACCAGACTTCCCGGCGCACCCGCGTTCACCCTACCGGCGGGTCCATCGGAGCTCCGGCGCGGGGGGTGCCGCGCCGGAGCCCGGGGTCAGGGCTTGCGGCCCACGGCGCAGAACTCGTCCACCTCGCGGTTGCCGCCGACGATCGACGGCCCGGGACGCCAGAGCGGGCACGAGACCACGCCGGGTTCCACCAGCTCCAGGCCCTCGAAGTAGCTCGCGATCTGTTCTGGGCCGCGGAGGGTGTACGGGACCGAGCCGGCCTCGTTCCAGATGGCGATGGCCTTCTCGAACTCCGCGCCGCGGATCACGTTGGTGCCGTCGGCGACCGCCAGGTAGCTGCCGGAGGGCAGGGCGGCCAGCAGCCGGCGCGTGATCGCCCGTCCCTCGTCGATGTCGGTGAGGTGACCCAGGATGTTCATCAGCATGAGCCCGACGGGCTTGTCGAAGTCCAGGGTGGCCCTGGCGGCCTCCAGGATCGCGTCGGGGTCGCGCACGTCGGAGTCGATGTACTCGGTCGCGCCCTCGGGGGTACCGGTCAGCAGGGCGCGGGCGTGCGTCAGAACCATGGGGTCGTTGTCGACGTAGACGACGCGCGCGTCCGGTGCCACCTGCTGGGCGACCTGGTGGGTGTTGTCGACGGTGGGCAGCCCGGTGCCGATGTCGAGGAACTGGCGGATCCCGCCTTCGCCGGCCATGTACCGGACGGCGCGGGAGAGGAACGCCCTGGACGAGCGGGCAATATCCACGATGTCCGGAAAAATCCCGACGAACTGGTCGCCGATTTCCCGGTCGACGGCGTAGTTGTCCTTGCCGCCGAGCCAGTAGTTCCAGATCCGGGCGGAGTGGGCCACGCTGGAGTCGATCGGGGTGGGAGTGTGCGGGGAGGGCTCGTCGGGCACGGGGTGCTCTTTCTCTGGCGCCGGAGAGTGAAGATCCTTAGTATTGCCATCTTGCCGGTTCTACGCCGCTCTTGGGCGGGTTTGTCTGGTTATTTAGTGATTCGCGATGAAGGGACCGTCAGGTCAGCGAGCCCGACAGCTCCGCCGCGGCCGCGGCGACCCGGGGGCCCACGGCGTCCGGGTCGAGCGCGGTGAAGGTGACCACGCCCACCGACGCCTCCAGCCAGGGAAGGCCGGGCACGGGGGCGGCGACGCCTCTGGCCCCCTCCTGGAGCTGGCCCTCGGAGACCAGATAGCCGGTACGGCCCGCGCGCAGGGCGAGGATGGCCAGTCCGGCGGCGCCCCGTTCCAGCGGGTGGCGGGAGCCCTCGCGGTAGGCGACGTGCATGTTCGTCCAGGAGGGTTCGACCACCGCCACGGCCAGGCCGTCGTCGCCCTCGGCCACCGTCAGGTGCGCGGTCGCCCCGACCTCCTCCGCCAGCCTGCGCAGGGTGGGCAGGGCGCCCTCCCGCAGCAGCGGTTGCACGGCTCGGGCCAGGACGAGGACCCCGAAGCCCAGATGGACCCGCCCGTCGCCGTCCCGGCGGACGAAGCCCTCGCTCTGGAGGGTGGTGAGCAGCCGGTACACCGCGGGGCGGCTCAGCTCCAGCTCCGCCGCCAGCTCCGTGGGGGTGCGGCCCCGCCGCCCGTCGGCGAGCAGGCGCAGCAGCCGCAGGCCGCGCTGCAGGGTCTGCGAGGATTCGGCCGGCATCTAGGACGCCCGCTGGGCTGGAAGCATGTCCCGATTATCGCGTGCCGCCCCGGAACGCCCGCCGGGCCGGAGACATGTCCCGATCATCGTCACCGTCTTCACGCCCTCCGGCAGACCCGGCGGATCTCTCAGCGGGCGTCGAGGAAGGTCAGCACGGCGAGGACGCGGCGATGGTCGTCCTCCGTCCCCGGTATCCGCATCCTGGACAGGATGCTGTGCACGTGCTTCTCGACCGTGCCCTCGGTGATCCATAGTTTGTGCGCTATGCCGGAGTTGGAGCGTCCCTCGGCCATCAGAGCCAGGACCTCCTGCTCGCGCGCCGTGAGGAGTCCCAGCGGATCGCCCCTGCGGTGGGTCCTGATGAGTTCCCGTACGAGACTCGGGTCGACGACCGAGCCGCCCTGGACGATGCGCTCAAGCGTCTCCACGAAGTCGTCCACCCCGGTCACCCGGCTCTTGAGCAGGTAGCCGACCCGGTGCCCGGTGGCGAGCAACTCCATCGCCTCCTCCACCTCGATGTGCGCCGACAGCAGCAGGATCCCCGTCTCCGGGAACTCCTCGCGGATCACCCGCGCCGCCTCGATGCCCTCGTTGGAGTGGGCCGGGGGCATCCGGATGTCGAGAATGACGAGATGGGGCCGGTGCAGCCGGACGAGGGCGAGGATCTCCGCCGCGTCCCCCGCCTGGCCGACGACCTCGAAGCCCGACCGCGACATGAGGCTCGCGACTCCCTCGCGAAAAAGCACGTCGTCGTCCGCCAGCGCTATTCGTATTCGGTCCGCACCCACGGCTCCCGCCCTTTCGCCATGCACTTCTCTCCGAATTTTGGTTAAAGAAATGGTCACGCGGGTTTAAAAAAAATGACATCTCGGAGGTTCGGGCGGCCGTACGTGTGGAGCGCGGTCGGGAAACAGTCGTCAAACCCCTCCTTGACATGCGAGTATCTTAGTCTCCATGCGCGAACGGCTTTTGTCGTTATTGCTGCGCACAAAGCGGCCGCCCCTCGCGGTGGGGATCATCTGCAGCGCTCTGTGTATCGCGGCGGAAGCCACGCTGTCCCTTTTCCTGGAGCGCGTGACGTCGGGCGACTTCCTCGGAGGGATCTATCTGCTCGGTGTTCTGCTGATCTCGATCCAGTGGGGGCTGGGTCTGGGACTGGCGACCCTGGTGGGCAGCGCCGTCGTCTTCAACTACTTCAACCTCCCGCCCGCGTGGAGCTTCTCGTACGGGACGCGCGGGCTGTGGACCCCGATCCCGATCTTCCTTCTCGTGGGGTTCGCGATCAGCTCGATCGCGGCGCTGGTGCGCTCACTGAACATCCAGGCGGAGAGCCGTCGGCACGAAGTGGATCTCACCGCGCAACTGGCCCACGTCCTGTTGCGCACGAAGGACCTGAAAACCGCGCTGACACCGGCCTCGCGTCTGCTGGCACGGGCTCTGGAGGCACCGAACCTGGAGATCCGGCTTGAGGAGTTCCCCGGGGAGGAGCACGGAGAGGCGCTGCCGCTCGTGGAGAACGGGGTCAGGGTCGGCACGCTGCTCCTGCCCCCCGGCGTGCCCGAGCCCGTACGGAGGCGTCTGCGTGAGCGGATGGTGCCGTCCCTGGAGGCGCTGCTGAGGGCGGCCCATGATCGCGAGAACACCGAGACGGTCCTGGCGTCGAGCCGTGACGAGATCCGCCGGATCGCGCAGGAGCAGGCGGCGTTGCGGCGGGTCGCGACCCTCGTGGCGCGGGGCATCTCCTCGGCGGAGCTGTTCAACGCGGTCGCCTTCGAGATGGGCTCCCTCATGAAGGCGGATCACGTGGCGATCAACCGCTACGACCCCGGCCACGTGACGGTGCTGGGCTCGTGGAGCTGGCAGGACGGCACGGAGAAGGTGCTGCCCCTCGGCTCACGGTGGCCGCTCAACGAGGTGAGCGTCTCGGCCACCGTGCTGAAGACCGGGTGTCCGACGCGAAAGGGGAGCTACGAACAAAGCGGCGGAAAGATCGCGACATGGGTACGGAAGATGGGAGTCACCTCTACCGTCGGTTCTCCCATCATCGTCGACGGAAGCCTGTGGGGTGTGATGCTCGTCTTCTCCAGCGCCCGGGAGCCGAGGTTCGAGGGGGTGGAGGAACGCATAATGGACTTCACCGAGCTGGTCGCGACCGCCATCTCCAACGCCCAGGCCCGCGCCGATCTCGCCGCCTCCCGCGCCCGCGTGGTCGCCGCGGCCGACGAGACCCGCCGGCGCATCGAGCGCGACCTGCACGACGGAGCCCAGCAGCGCCTGGTCTCGCTCGGGCTGGAGCTACGCGCGGTGGAGGACGGCATGCCGCCGCCGATGACCGAACTCAGGGAACAGCTGTCCCGGGCGGTCCAGGGACTGAACGGGGTCGTGAACGATCTGCAGGAGCTCTCACGGGGCATCCACCCGGCGATCCTCTCGAAGGGCGGGCTCGTGCCCGCGCTGAAGGCGCTCGCACGCCGCTCCGCCCTTCCCGTCGAGCTCGAACTGGAGCCCGTCCCGCCTCTGCCGGAGCACGTCGAGGTGGCCCTCTACTACACGGCCGCGGAAGCGCTGACCAACGTGGCGAAGCACGCGAACGCCTCCGTGGTGTACGTCACCCTGGGCATGGCCGGAGCGGCCGTCCGGCTCTCGATCCGCGACGACGGGTGTGGAGGGGCCGACTACGGCAAGGGGTCGGGGCTCATCGGGCTCAGGGACCGCGTCGAGACGCTCGGCGGCAGGCTGCGGGTCGCGAGCTCCGCGGAGGAGGGGACGTCGCTCTCCGCGGTGGTACCGATAGTGATGACACCGATCGTGATGGTTTCGACTGATCACTCCTGATATCGCCGATCTCAGGAGTGATCTGGCAGCTCACGGCCGGCGAGGGGGAGGCGGAGGACGAACCGCGCGCCACCGGTGCTGGAGTCCTCCACGTCGATGGTCCCTCGGTGGGACTCGGCGATGTCACGGGCGATCGTGAGGCCGAGCCCGGTGCCCCCTCGGTTACGGCAGCGGGCGGTGTCCAGCCGGGTGAACCGCTCGAAGATCCTCTCCCGGTCGGCGGCGGCGATGCCGTCACCGTCGTCGGTGACGGCCAGCTCGCCGTACCGGCCGTTCCGGCACACCTCGACCAGCACCGCGTGCCTGGCGTGGCGCTGGGCGTTGTCCAGAAGATTGGCGAGGAGACGGGTGATCTCAGCGTCGATGACGTTCGCCCGCACCCCGGGGGCGAGCCGAAGCCGTACGGGGACACCGTTCTCGCGCCGCGAGATCGCGGCACGGACCATTTCTCCCAGGTCCACGTTGACGAACGCGTCAGGCGTGTGCGCCCCCACCTTCGCCAGCACCAGCAGGTCGGTGACGATCGTCTGGAGCCGGTCGACGCCCTCCAGCGCGTCTGCCAGGAGTTCGTCCAGATCCGTCTCGTCGGGGTGCAGCCGCGCCTCTTCCAGGAGTGTTCTGAGCCCGGCGATCGGGGTGAACAGCTCGTGGGAGGCGTCGGACACGAATCGCCGCTGCTGGATCAGCGACTGGTCGACCCGGCTTCTGGCGCTCTCCAGCCGGTTCAGCAGGTTGCCGGTGGCCAGGGCGAGATGCATGATCTCGTCCGCCCTGGGAAGACCGTGGAACCCGTTGCTCAGATCCTTGGTACGCCGCGACATGAGGATTCGTTTCGAGATGCGTCGAGCGGTGCGCTTCCGTCGACGGCGACGGGATTTCTCACCGGCGGTTCGACGGCCGGGGGGAGCCCTCCCGCCTCTGGACAGTTGTTCACCGAATCATGATGTCGTCTCCGCCGCCCGTCGTCTGCGCTGGCAGCCTCCGTTTGGTCCTTCATGCCAGCGGGGCCTCCGGCACTACCGCTAGCCGTAATGCCCCGGCGTCCTCACCCGAGTACCATCCGCCGCCCGAGCCGGGCGGGCCCACCGCGGCACGGCGGTGGTGTGAGGGGTGACGGCCGGTACGGGTTCGGCGGGAGATGCGGAGATATCAGAATGCTGATGATTCCTTGACTGGGACTGTCGAGCCCATCGTGATCTGGGTAAAGTGCGGATCGATCGTTTTGACCAGCTTTCCGGGGAGTTCAGGACATGCGACTTACTCTGCGCCGGGCTCTCGCCGTGAGCGCCACGCTCGCGCTCGTCGGTGTCATGACGCCCGGGGCCGCATACTCGCAGGACGATCCCCGCAGCTGTAACGACCTGATGGGAGCCGACACCCCGGCCTACGTCGTGTGCACCTGGCTGGCCAAGCCGGACGAGGCCCTCGGGGTCGCGCTGTTCTGGGGTGCCGACGACGGGGCCCACCTCAAGGAGGCCACCCCGAGCGACGGCAAGTTCCTCGACTGCTCGGCCGCCGGGTCGGTCTGCCCGGAGGCGCCCGACGGCGGTTCCGAGGGCGACGAGAACTCGCCCTTCCCCGAAGGGGCCGGAGACGGCGGCGCGCCCGACTGCGAGGCCGGCCGGCAGTGCTCGGTCGACGGGCACGGCGAGGGCGGCGACGGCACGGTCGCCGGGGACGAGCAGACCGGCACCTCCACCCCGACGCCGACCCCCACCCCCACGGGCGCTCAGGACCCCGCGGTCGCGGCCGCGGCGCAGACTCCCGCCGGTCAGGCGATCACCGCGGCGAAGGCCGTACAGCTGAGGGTCTGGATCGACACCGAGCTGGCCGACGACTGGAAGGCCGGCACCGAGACCTTCACCGCCGCCGTCAAGCGCATCGGCGCGCTGGCCGCGCGCCCGGAGGTGGCGGGCATCAGGTTCACCTCCCAGCTGGGCTACAACACCACGTTCAAGACCGACGCCGAGATCACCGCGTTCGTCACCGCGGCCTCCGACGCCCTCCGCCAGGCCGCGCCCGGCAAGCGGCTGGGCATCCACACGGTGGTGCCCGAGCTCGCCTGCGGCGCGAACGACACCTGCAAGGCCGAGATGCGCAAGCGGTATCCGCTGCTCGCTCCCGAGAAGATCGAGTCTCCCCTGATCGCGGGCCGCGTCGACCAGCTCTCCCTGGACAGCGGCCTGCTGTACGGCGGCTACGACGCCTGGAAGATCAACGCCGAGCAGGCCCACCTCAACCAGTGGATCCAGGTCCGCGCCCGTTCGTGGGACGTCCTGGCCCAGGTCGCCGCCGAGGAGACCGGGCTCGTCGGCCAGGTGACCGCCGCCAAGATCGCCTCCCGGCTGTCGGCGCCCGTCAAGGACGGTGCCGCCCAGCAGGTGAACGTGTGGACCAGCGTCCAGAACGCCCAGGGCGCGGTGAACCGGCTGACCGCCTGGGACCAGCTGAAGAAGCTCCTGCCGATCCAGCGCCGCCTGGCCGGCGTCTACAACCCGGCCAGTCCCGAGACGGACATGACCACCGACCTCAAGAAGCTCTCCGAGGTCTTCGGCCAGATCTATCTCACGACCGTCTGACGCCCCCGCCGGCGGGCCGCCTCGGGAGTCACCTGCTCCCGAGGTCGGTGAGGTGCTCCATCGCGGTGAGGTCGATCTCCATGGCGCTCGTCCTCGGGGGCAGGCCCAGCGCCTGAACCGTACCGGCGCGCAGTTCGCCCGCGTGGCCCAGCACGGCCCCCCCGACGAGCAGTTCCAGGCAGCGTCCAGGCAGCCAGGGTGCGTACTCGGTGGGCCGGGTGACCAGTCCGGCCCCCATGATGTGCGCCGCCGTACGCGCGGCGTCGACCGCGCGGGCCCATGACGACTCGCCGGTCAGGGCGGCGGCGAGGTGGCGGGGCTGAACGGGGATGGCGGTGTTCAGCGCGTCGAGCTGGTCGTCGGTGGGGCGGCGGTCGGCCCGGGGGACGGGCGGGAGGTCGCCGCTCGCGGGCGGCACGAAGACCGTCCCCTGCTCGAAGAGCGCCGGGGCGGGGTTTCCCCGGGTGAGGTTGAGACCCAGCGCGGCCAGCAGCCCGGGGAGAAGCGTGGTGCGCAGTGACGGCTCGCGCGGGCTGATCGGGTTCGTGAGCGTCAGTGTGGCGCGGCGCGGGTCGTCGGGCGCCAGGCCGAAGGCGTCCCACGCGGCGTCGCAGACGAAGGGAAAGCACGGCGTCTCGACGTATCCCGCTCCCGCCAGCGCGTGCCCGATCCGCCGCCGCAGGTTCTGTGACCGGGTGAGCCCTCCACCGGCCTCCCGTCTCCGTGCGGCCCTGGCACCGTGGCCGCGCGCCAGCGGGATGGTCTCCATGTCGGGCACGGCCCGCGCGGCCGGCACGGCCCGCGTCGGGGGCGTGGCCCGGGGAAGAGGCCTGGGCCGCGGTCTTCCGGGGGCGAACTCGTCCATCCCGAGGGGGAAGCGGACGTCGCCGTCGACGACGTCGCGCATGTCCTTCAGCCCGTGCCGCAGCATCAGCGTTCGCTCGACGCCCATGCCGAAGGCGAAGGCGCCGTATCGGTGCGGATCGACACCGCAGGCCGCCAGCACCCGGGGATGGACCATGCCGCACCCGCCCCACTCGATCCATCCCTCGCCGCCGCAGGTCCCGCACGGGTCCGCGGGAGCGTCTCCGGCGGCGCCTTCCCGAGGAACCGCGTCGCGATCCTCCGCGCCGGTGCCCCGGCAGACCGCGCACTCCACGTCCACCTCCACCGACGGGTCGGTGTAGGCGAAGCGGTGGGTGCGGAGCCGGGTCACCGTGCCGCCGCCGAACGTGGAGGTGGCGAAGTGGTCGAGGGTCTTCTTCAGGTCGACCATGGTGAGGCCCAGGTCGACGGCGAGGCCCTCGATCTGGTGGAACACCGGGCTGTGGGTGGCGTCGGCCGGGTCGGGACGGTAGGCGCGGCCCGTGCAGACCACCCGCAGGGGAGGGGGCGTGCCGAGCATCGCCCTCACCTGCACCGGTGAGGTGTGCGTGCGCAGCACGAGACCCGACCTCCGGCCGGGGGCCGAGGGGTGCTCGACGTAGAAGGTGCGTTCGGGGGCGCGGGAGGGGTGGCGGTCGTCCATGTTGAGGGCGTCGAAGCTGAACCACTCGGCCTCGACCTCGGGCCCCTCGGCGACACGGTAGCCGAGGTCGAGGAAGACATCGGTCATCTGCTCGGCCATGACGGTCACCGGATGCCGGGCACCACGCGAGTCATGCGGCGCGCTCCCGGCGCGGCCGCTGGATGCGCTCCTCATTTTTCTGCCCTCTTCCTCTGTGAGGCCTCCCGAGCAGGCCGGCTCCCGAGGCGGTCAGGCGAAAGACGCCGGATCGCCTTCCGGCCGGGACGTGACGGGAAGCGAGCGGAAGCGCGGATCGTGGCGACCGGACGACCTCACGCGCGAGACGCGAGATCGCCTTCTGAAAGGGATCGGCGTGCGACGACCGTTCGGGAACATCGGTGTTCACACGTCGATCCGAGCCTTCGCTACGCTGTGCGCTCATATGACTACCCAAAGTTATTGCGCGGTCAATGGCGCGTCAACATGCCACCAGGTCGGTAGCGAGGCCGGTCGGGGGCGCCCCGGCCGTGCGCGAGGGGGAATGGCGGCGCACGCCGGCTTTCCCGGCAGGGGGTTTCGGCCGGGATCAACGAGGCCGGGGGCGGCGGGGCCGGGGTCGGTTTGCGGTGAGGGTGGCTGGACCGGATCCGATCGGGGTGCCCGGCCCAGGGGGCGGGCGGGATGCCCCGATCGGATCCGGTTCGCCGGCCGGTCCGGAACCTGGTGTCCGGCTCCGGTCTGGCCGATCCGGTCTGAGGTGTCCGGGTCGGGGCCGGAAGGTCAGCCCGCCCGGGTCTGGGCGAGGTATCCGGCGAACTCCTCCAGGGAGATGAGGCCGTCGCTGTCCTGGTCGATCCTGGCGACGGCCGCCGCGGCCGCCTCCGGGGTGATCGGCTGGCCGAGCACCTCCATGAGCCTCGTCAGCTCGGGAACCGAGATGAGGCCGTCACCGTCAACATCAACGATTTTGAAAGTCGTCGCGTAGTCGTCCGCCACGATTGCATCCGCCTTCGGCAGCAGGGAAATCAGACGCCAAGCACACTAGCGGGATTCGAGGCGCGGTCTCCCGTTGAAAGCGGAGGATTCCCGTCGTTCCGGTCATGACGGGGGCGCCGCCGATCGGATCGGCGGCGCCCTTTCACCCTCTTTCACCTTCTGTCCCGCCATGTCGCCCCGCGTCCCGTCCACGCCATCCCTCTGCCGACGTGGACGGCCCGGCGAAGACCGGCCGGACGGTCGTTCAGGCTCGCGCGCCGACCATGGACTGGCAGGCCTCGGCGCACATCCGGCACGCGTTGGCGCACTCCTTCATCATGGAGTCGTCGCCCATGGACATGCAGGCCTCGGCGCACTTGCCCGCCACCTTCGCGCACATCGCGGCCATCTCCATCGCCATCGGCGACTGGCGCATCATCATGTCCGCGCACATGCGGGTCATGTCGGCGCAGTCCATGAGCGGGCCCATCATCGCCATGTCGGCGTGCCGGCCCCCCTGCATGAGGCAGTAGGTCATGGTCTGCTCGCAACGGCTGTGGCTCTCCATGCACGCATCGATGCTCTTCTGCATCTGAGGGCTCATCTTGACCGCGTGGCTCATGCTTTCTCCCCGTTTTCGTGACCGTTCTGCTTCAACGGCCGAAGATCTCGCAACAGTGTTGTGCCCCTGCCGAGGACCCTTGCCAGCCGGGGAGTTCTGCCTTTAGTCCCAGATGGCAATAGTTTTGTGTATAAATTCACCCATCATTTGTAGGGTTAGTAGGAAAGGCGGAGGCGGTCAGACCACCGCGCCCGAGCCCTGGCGGGCCGGGGCCGGCCCTCTTCGCTTGGGCCGGGGCGGCGCGGTGGGCCTGCGCCGCTCCAGCTCGATCGCGATCGGCGCCGCGACCAGCGCGGAGGAGAGCGTGCCGACGACGATCCCGATCAGCAGCGCCACCGCGAAGTCGGTCAGCGAGTCACCGCCGAGCACCGCCAGCGCGGCCAGGATGAACAGCGCGCCCAGGCCGGTGTTGACCGTACGGGGGACGGTCTGCAGGATCGCGGTGTTCGTCACCTCGGCGAACGGGGCCTTCGGCCGCGCACCCCACAGCTCGCGGACCCGGTCGAAGACCACGACCTTGTCGTTGACCGAGTAGCCGATCACGGTGAGCATCGCGGCCAGGAACACCCCGTCCACCGGCTTGTCCAGCCACGCGAACGCGCCGACCACGATCGCCGCGTCGGCCACCAGGGCCAGCACCGCCGCCAGCCCGAACGTCCAGCGGAACCGGAAGGCGAGATAGGCGAGTTGCGCGGCGAGCGCGACCCCCAGCGCGATCAGCGCGTTGCGGCGCAGTTCCTCCCCGAGGCTCGGCCCGACGAGCTCGTCGCGCTCCTTGGTGACCGACGCGCCCCCGCTCTCCAGCGCGCTCTCGATCCGCACCACGTCGGCGGGACTGATCTGACCGGCCCGTACGGAGATGTCCTCGCCGGAGGACTGCACCACCGCGTTGGGGAACCCGGCGTCGCTGACGAGCTCGCGGGCTGCGTCGGCGGTCATCGGGGTGCTCGTGGAGTACTCCACGAGCCTGCCTCCGGTGAACTCCACACCGAAGTCGAGTCCCCGCACCGCGACCCCTGCCACGGACGCGGCCACCAGCACGCAGGTGACCAGGAAATACACCGAGCGGCGGCTCATCAGGTCAGGCTTGCGCGCGTTCAGCCAGGTACGGACGCGCCCGATGTCGGACAGGCCGGTCAGCCTGGGCCGCGAGGAGACGGCCTGGAGGCTCACCGCCCACTGGGCGAGGACGCGCGTGATGACCATCGCGGTGATCAGCGAGGCGATCACACCGATGCTCAGCGTGACGCCGAAACCGCGTACCGGTCCGGACGCCAGGAAGAACAGCAGTCCGGCGGCGAGCAGCGTGGTGATGTTGGAGTCGGCCACCGCGCTCCACGCGTTGCGGAAGCCCTTCTCCAGCGCGCCCCGCAACCCCGGCTCCGCCGCGTACTCCTCCCGCGCCCGTTCGAAGACCAGCACGTTGGCGTCGACCGCCATGCCGATCGCCAGGACGAAGCCGGCCAGTCCCGGCAGGGTGAGCGTGGCGCCGAGCCCCACCAGCGCCGCGTACGAGATCAGCGCGTAGCAGGCCAGGGCGAAGGCGGCGATGAGGCCCACCAGCCGGTAGGTCACGACGATGAACAGCGCGGTGAGCGCGACGCCGATCACCGCGGCCTGGGCGCTGGCCGTGATCGCGGCCGCGCCGAGCGTCGGGCCGACGGTCCGCTGCTCGACGATCTCGACGGGTACCGGCAGCGAGCCGCCCTTGATCAGCAGGGCCAGGTCGGCGGCCTCCTCCGAGGTGAAGGTGCCGGTGATCTGGGTGGACGCGCCGGGCAGGCCGACGTCGCAGGCCACGTCCTCGTTCACCTGGGGTGAGACGATCACCTTGGAGTCGAGCACGATGGCGACCCGCCGTTTGGGGTCGCCCGCCGGGTTGCAGGCGGCCTGGCCGGTCAGCTCGGCCCACTCCGCGCGCCCGCTGTCGCGGAAGTCGACGGTGACGAACCAGCCGCTGCCCTGCTGGGCGTCGATGCCCGCCTCGGCGCCGCTGACGCCGTCACCGGTGAGGGCGGCCGGTCCGATGTGCAGCGGGCCGCCACGCTCGTCGGGCAGGATCTGTTCGCCCTTCCCCGGCCGGGTGCCGGCCGCCGGGTCGGGGACGCCGAGGACCGGGTGGAAGGTGAGCTGCGCGGTCTTGCCGATGACCTCGGCGGCCTTGGTCGGATCCTGCACGCCGGGCAGCTCCACGATGATGCGCCGCTCGCCCGAGCGGGCCAGCGGCGCGTCCGCCACGCCCAAGCCGTCGGCCCGGCGGCGGAGCACCTCGAGGGTGCGGTCGGTGGCCGCGGCGTCGGCCTTGACGGTCGGTGAGTCCCTGGTCTCCAGGACGAGCTGGGTGCCGCCGCGCAGGTCGAGGCCGAGGCGCGGCGACATGGTCAGGGCGATGAACAGCGAGGTGGCGATGACGGCGAGCGCCGCCACCGCGCGTACCACCGGGGCACGCGACATGGGAGCCTCCACAGGCTGGGGAACTGTCCTCGGGTCATGCCGGAGGAGCCGGTCTCAGGACGCCGGCGTGCTTCGCGTACGGCGGCTTTCAGGCACGGGAAAGGCGTTTTCCGGTACGGCGAAGGCCCGGAGCGGCTCCGGGACGGTTCAGCCGGCGGTGGAGGCGGGCGGCGCGCGCCCCGGCCTGACGAGCAGGGCCGCGAGCGGGCGGGTGTCGTCGTCGCGGGCCGGACGCGAGTCCTGGCCGGTGGTGAGGGAGAGGTGCCGCGGGTCCGCCGGCGGGGTAGCGAGCGGGTGGCCGCCCCCGCCCCCCAGGCCGATCCCGGTGGCGGAGAGGCCGGTGACGAGGGCGTTCCTGTGCCCGCTGTCGGAGGCCGGGCGAGAGAGCCGCTGGTGCTCGCCGGAGGACTGGGTGACGGTGGCGTGCCGCAGGAGGACGGTGGCGCCGCCCCCGCTCAACCCGCCGGAGACGAGCAGCGGCAGCAGCAGGGCGAGCAGCCAGCCGAAGGGCGCGCCGCGCCTCAGCTGTCGCATGATCTCCTCCTGGCCGTCCCGTCCACCGTAACGCGCCGGGGGGCTCGCCGACCTCTCCGGCGTCGGCCCAATGTCGGGGTTGTCTCATAAAAACGTCAAGGGAGGGTAGTGCGCACGCATGCGACTCACCTATACGGCTGATCTGTGGTGGAAGAACGCCGTCGTCTACTGCCTGGACGTCGAGACCTACAAGGACGGGAACGGTGACGGCATCGGTGACTTCCGGGGCCTCACCCAGCAGATCGACCACCTGGACCGGCTCGGGGTGACCTGTATCTGGCTGATGCCGTTCTTTCCCAGCCCCAGCCGCGACGACGGCTACGACATCAGCGACTTCTACTCGGTCGACCCCCGGCTGGGCACCCTTGGCGACTTCGTGGAGTTCATGCGCACCGCCAGGGACCGCGGCATGCGGGTGATCGCCGACCTGGTGGTCAACCACACCTCCGACGAGCACCCCTGGTTCAAGGAGGCCCGCTCCAGCCGCGACTCTCCCAAGCGCGACTGGTACGTCTGGCAGGACGAGCCGGGACCCGTCGACCCCAAGGCGATCGTCTTCCCCGACAAGGAGGACAGCCTCTGGGAGCTGGACAAGAAGACCGGCCAGTACTACTACCACAGCTTCTACAAGTTCCAGCCCGACCTGAACACGGCGAATCCGCAGGTCCGCGACGAGATCGCGCGCGTTCTCGGCTTCTGGATGGAACTCGGCCTGTCCGGCTTCCGGGTGGACGCGGTGCCGTTCCTGATCGAGGGCATCGGCGGCGACCCGCACGAGTTCCTCGCCGACCTGCGCGCCTTCATGAACCGCCGCGACGGCACCTCGATCCTGCTGGGCGAGGTCAACCTGCCCTACCCGGACCTGATGAAGTTCTTCGGTGACGCGGGGAACGGCGACGAGGTCACCATGTGCTTCGACTTCATCGCCATGCAGCGCTTCCACCTGTCGATGGCCCGCCAGAACCCGGAGGCCCTCGCCGAGGCCCTGCGCGACCGGCCGGAACCGCCCGACGACTCCCAGTGGGCGATGTTCGTCCGCAACCACGACGAGCTGACCCTGGACAAGCTCACCGAGGCGCAGAAGCACGAGGTCTTCGACGCCTTCGGCCCGGAGAAGAACATGCAGGTGTACGACCGGGGTCTGCGCCGCCGCCTTCCCCCGATGCTCGGCGGCGACCTGCGGCGGCTCAAGCTGGCCTACAGCGTGCTGTTCTCCCTGCCGGGCACCCCGGTGCTCTTCTACGGCGAGGAGATCGGTCTCGGCGAGAACCTGAAGGCCGAGGGCCGGATGGCGGTCCGGGTCCCGATGCAGTGGTCGGCCGGAGGCGGCTTCTCGCCCAACCCGAAGACCAACGTCCCCTCGCCCACCGGCAAGTTCGGCCCGCGCAACGTCAACGTCGCCGACCAGCGCCGCGACCCCGACTCGCTGCTCAGCTGGATCAAGCTCCTGATCGAGCGCTACCGGGAGTCGCCCGAACTGGCCTGGGGCGCGTACGAGATCCTGGACGCCGGTGACGTGGCCGTGCTGGCCCACCGGGCCGACGCCGAGGGCGGCACCGTGGTCGCCGTCCACAACTTCGCCGACCGCGAGGCGAAGGTGGATCTCGTGCTCGAGAAGCTCGACGGCTGCGAGACGCTGGTCGACCTGCTGGTGGACGGCACCATCGACCTGCCCTCCGACGGCCGGGTGAAGTTCACGCTGGAGCCGTACGGCACCCGCTGGTTCCGCGCCTCCGTCCCCGACGCGGCCCCGGAGGACACCTCGGCCAAGAGCGGGTGACCCGGCCCGGGGATCACTCCCGGCCGCGTCCGGGGTGCCCGTCCGGAGCGTCTCGCCGGGCGGGAGGGTGCTCGTCCGGAGTGCCCTCCCGTTCCCCCGGCCAGGCGAGCATCGCGAGCTCGGCGATCCGTTCCAGATCCCGCCGGGTCGCGCCGTCGCGGGACTGGGCGGACATGCCCTGGATCGTGGCCGCGTAGAACAGGGCGAGAGCTTCGGCGTCGGTGCCCTCGGGGAGCAGGCCCGCCGCCACGTCCGAGGCGATGTGCGCCGTGAGCGCGGCCTTGGCGCCCTCCCTGATCCCGCGCATCGCCTCCCGCACGTCGGCCGACTCCGGGCCGACGTTGGCCGCCGCGCTGAAGATCAGGCAGCCCGGCGGGTGCCCGGGGTCGGTGTAGTTGGCCGCCGCCTCGCGCAGCATCCTGAAGATCGCCGCCCGCGCGGTCGGCTCCTCGGCCAGCGCCCGCGCGGAGAAGTCGTACCTCCTGTAGCGCTCGACGACCTCCTCGAACAGGTGCCGCTTGTCGCCGAAGGCGGCGTACAGGCTGGGCGGGCGGATGCCCATCGCGGCGGTGAGGGAGGCGATGGAGGTGGCCTCGTAGCCGTGCCGCCAGAACTCCAGCAGCGCTATCTCCAGCACGGTGTCGCGGTCGAAGGCTCGCTTCCTGCTCACCGGAGCATTGTATAGCGAACGCTACAAAACTCTGCTACGGTTCGATTTTGTAGCGATCGCTATAAAATCTGGGAGGCGATGTGAGAACCGCGCTGGTGACGGGTGCGAGCAGGGGGATCGGCAGGGCGATCGCCCTGCGGCTCGGGCGCGAGGAGGTCCGGGTGGCCGTCCACTACGCCAGGGACGAGGCGGCGGCAGGGGAGGTCGTGACGGCGATCACCGAGGCCGGGGGAGAGGCGTTCCCCGTCCGGGCGGAACTCGGTGTGGAGGGGGACGTGGAGACGCTCTTCACCGCCCTGGAGAAGGAGGTGGACGGGCTCGACATCCTCGTCAACAACGCGGGGATCATCGTCCCCGGCGGCATCTCGGAGGTCACACCCGAGGCCTACGACAGGATGTTCGCCGTCAACGTCAGGGCACCGTTCTTCATCATCCAGCGGGCGCTGCCCCTCCTGCGCGACGGCGGGCGCGTCGTCACCATCAGCTCCGGCGTGACCAGGATCGCCTTCCCCCAGAGTCCCGCCTACGTCGCGACCAAGGGGGCGATGGAGGTGCTGAACCGGACGCTGGCCAAGGAACTCGGTCCGCGCGGGATCACGGTGAACTCGGTCTCGCCGGGCATCACCGACACCGACATGAACGCGGGCTGGCTGCGCGGCGACCCCGAGGCCGAGAGCTTCGCGGCCGGGCAGTCCGCCCTCGCCAGGGTCGGCGCCCCGGAGGACGTCGCCGACGTGGTCGCCTTCGTGGTCTCCGACGACGCCCGCTGGGTCACCGGGACCACCCTCGACGCCACCGGCGGCTCCGTGCTCTGAGCCATCTCCGGCTCCTCGCGACCTCGGGGCCTCGGGGCCCGAGTTTCGCACGACCTCTCGGAAGAAGGACCGTACGAAATGCGCCGGTGACATGCTGTGAAAATCGCTAAAATGTTTTTTCCTCCGGCTGTGGCCGATCGGAAGTGAATTGATCGCTGTGGCCTGTCCCGTGCGGCGCGTTCAAGGAACGTGAGGAGCGGAAATGGCCCGTCCGGACCCCGACGACCATCTTCGGCGCCAGCTGCGCACCTTACAGCGGGTCGTGGGCGGACCTACCGACGCGACGCTGGCTCGCCGTAGCGGGGTCGCGGCGGCCACGTTCTCCGAGGTGATGGCCGGCAAACGGCGACTGCGGGACGAATTCGTCGCGAAGGTCGTCGCGGGCTGCGTGGCCTGTGCCCGCGCCGCGGGGAGGGTCGCCCTCGACGAGCAGCACGTTCTGCAAGCACTGCGACTGCCTGGTCACACCGCCGCGGACAACGGCATCTTCGAACGCGACGACGATCTGAATTCCTGTTCATCGTCGCTCGACGACGTCCGCAGAAGGGCGGGGGCCACGATCGTGGTCGAGGGCCCGGCGGGAATCGGCAAGTCCGAACTGCTGGCGCGGGTGTGCTCGGAAAGCGCCGTGCGTGGGATCACTCCCTTGATGGTGCGCGGCAATCAACTCGATCAGACGATGGCCTTCTGCGGCGTCCGAACACTGCTCGGCCGCTGGGCGGCCGGTCACAGTGGCCAGGATCGGCAGCGTCTGTTCGCCGGCGCCGCCGCGTTCGCGCGGGTACCGCTCGGCCTGCCGCATACGCGGCGAGGGGGCTCGATGATCGGCTTGACCGAAGCCCTGTACTGGCTCCTGGTCAACGCCACCGACCCTGCCGGACGCGACGACGCGCTGCTGCTGGCCGTCGACGACGCGCACTGGCTGGACGAGGAGTCGCTGAACTGGCTGGAGTTCCTCAGTGCCAGGCTGGCCGGACTGCCTGTCGTTTTGTTGCTCGCCTGCCGGCCGGACGAGCCCACGACGTCCCCGGCGCTCACCCGCATCATCCTGCGCGCGACCTCGATCATCCGGCCCCGGCCGCTCAGCCTGGACGCCGTGCGTGCCATCGTCGACCGCAGCCTCGGGCGCCGGAGCGGCCCTCCCGACGAGACGTTCTGCTCGGCCTTCCACCGGCACAGCGGCGGCAACCCGTTCTATCTGCGGTGGATGCTCGACCTGGCCCACGAGCGCCGGCTCGCGCCGACGGCCGAGTCCGCCACGCGCGTCGCTCGTCTCATACCTCGCCAGGTCGTGGTCCACCTCAACGAGCGGCTGAGCATGCTGGGGCCGTCGGCGGGGCGGCTGGCCCGAACGCTCGCCGTGCTCGGCCCCGGTATCCAGCTTGACCAGGCCGTACGTCTCGCGGGACTGACCTCTGAGGAAGGTGGGCGCGAATACGACCGGCTCTGCAGGGCCGCGATCCTGGCCGACCGGTCCAGTGTCGACTTCCGGCACCCGATCATCCGAAGCGCGGTCTACGACGCCATCGACCCCTCGCAGCGCAGCGACACCCATCTCGCGGCGGCAAGGCTGCTGCACCATGCCGATGCCGGCCTCGAGACGGTGGCCGCTCACCTGCTGCGGGTCAACACCGCGGGCGATCCCTGGGTGGTCGACCGGCTGGCCGCCGCAGCCGCCGAGGCGATGAGCTCCGGCCTGGCGGGCACGGCGGCCCGCTACCTCGGGCGCGCGGTCGCCGAGCCGCCCCCGCCCGGCCGGCGTTGCCAGGTACGAATGCGCTACGGGCAGGCGCTGGCGCTGGGCGAGGTGGCCACGGCCATCCCCGAACTGCTCGCCGCCCGCAAGCAGGCCGCCGATGACGCCCAGGGCGTCGAGGCGGCGATCGCGCTCGCCAAGGCGTACGGCTACGCCAACCGGCTCGGCGACGCCGTCCGATCCCTCGACCGGGCACTGGACGGTTGCCGTGACGACGCTCTGCGTGACCGCCTGCGGGCAGAGCAGCTGTTGTGGGCGACATGGTGGGCCGACGACCCGCACCGGCCCGACCGCATGCTGCTGCTCGACCGGGCCGCCCCACCGCTGTCCGGCACCGGCCACGTGGAGCGTCTGCTCATCGCCACGCACGCATGGAGCCTGGTGCTGCGCGGTGAGCCGCGGACCGCCGCGGCGGAGGCCATCCGGCCCGTGCTCCGGAACGGTGTGTCGTTCGCCGACCTCGACCAGGGCATGGAGGTGGGTACCATGACCGGATTCGTCCACCTGTACTCCGACGACCTCTCGATGGCCGGACGTCTGTTCGAGCAGGCGATGGAAGAGTTCGGCCGCAACGGCTGGCGCGGCACCCACCTCACGTTCACCCGCGCCCATGTGGCGAACGTGGCCCTGCGGGAGGGAAGACTCGCTGACGCGGTCGCCGACGCCGAGATCGCGTTGCGCCTGGCCGACCGCACCGGTCCGGGAACGCCCGGGGAGCAGTTCGCCACCGGCACCCTGATCGAGGCATTGCTCGCGCGCGGCGACGTCGATCGTGCGCAGGCGGTGTGCGGCGACCGCGAGTACGGCACGTCCTTGGCCGACGCGTTGGTGCTCCCGGTGCCGAACGCCGTTCGGGGCGCCCTTCAACTCGCGCGCGGTCAGACCGCCGGTGCCGCCGCCACTCTGCGCCGGGTCGGGCAGTGGCTCGAAAACGCGTGCCTGCTCAACCCGTCCGTGTGCCTGTGGCGCTTCGATCTCGGCCGGGCGTTGCGACACTCCGCGCCGGACCAGGCCCGCGAGGTCGTGACCGTCGGGATGCGGCGAGCGGATCGATTCGGCGGCGAGCTGACCCGTGCGCGAGCCCTGCGGACCCTCGCCGTGTTGCAGCCGGACTCGGCCGCGGAGCTTCTCGAGGAGGCGATCCGGATCTTGCGCCCCACGCCGCACCGCCTCGAACAGGCCCACGCTCTCGCCGAACTCGGCACAGCCCTGACCCGGAGCGATCACGATGCCCGCGTTCTGCTGTCCGAGGCACTGACACTGGCCGAGGAGTGCGGCGCCGTGTCGCTCGGCGACGCCGTCGCGCGGCGGCTCGGGTCCGCTCCTCGCCTCCGGCGCCGGCGGGTGGACGCCCTGGACCCGTGTCGGCAACGCATCGCCCGGCTCGCCGCGGACGGGCACTCCAAGTCCGAGATCGCCTACAGCATGGTCCTCGACCTGGACACGGTCACCACGCTCCTCCGCGAAGCACACGACGTCCTCGGAGTCGACTCGCTCGCGGAACTGCGCCGTGCCCTGACGCCGTGAGCGTCATGGCAGGACCGTGATCGCCACCACCCTCCGGGGCCGGTACGGCCCCTGTCTCCGGGTGCCGGAAACGTTCGGTTATTCGGCGGCGATGGCGGAGCCCCGGCGCGGCCGGTGAAATGAGTCATCCGGTGACCGCGCCCCGCGGACCGGAACTCTTCGAAGGCGAAACGGACCCCGTGACGGTTCCTCCTGTCGTCTCCACGACCAAGGGAAAGTGATGGCAATGGCGAAGCATTACACGAAGACGGTCGGCGTGCTCCTGGCGGCGATGGTCGCGACCGCGGGGATGGCGCCGTCCGCACCGGCGGCCTCAGCCGCCCTGGCGTCACCCGTGCCGGCGGGGGCCCTCACCTGGATCAGGAACTTCAACAGCTTCAAGTGCCTGGCCATCGCCGGTGCCGACCGGAACGACAACGCCCCCGCCGTCCAGTTCAGCTGCGACAGTCACGGGTCGCGTGTCTGGTATCTCGTGGACAGAGGCAACAACCATTACTGGATCAAGAACAACTACACCGGTAAGTGCCTCACCATCGCCGGCGGCAGCCCCTACGAGAACGCCCCCGCCGTCCAGTACTACTGCGACGCACATCCGTCACGCCTGTGGTCCTTCGTCGACAAGGGCGATTCCAACTACCACATCCGCAATTACAACAGTGACAAGTGCCTCACCGTCGCCGGCGGCGGCACCACCAACAACGTCTACGCCAACCAGTACTTCTGCGACAACCATCGGGCGCGTCTCTGGTACTTCGTCACCCGATGACCCTCAAGATCGAAGGCCTGAACGGCTAACGGGCGCCCTGGGGATCGGCGGCCTCCCCCAGCTCGGTGAAGAGCGTGAGCTGGAGCCCGGCGGGCCCCTCAAGGCGGGAGTTGAGCGAGTTCCACGGGGTCCGGACGGGTTCGGCGACCACCGTCGCCCCGGCCCCGGCCAGCTCGGCGGTGACGGCGGCCGAGTCGTCCACCTCGAACGCCACCCGGATGTGCCCGGCCACCCTCCGCTCCCTCAGCCGCTCCTCGCGCCCTCGCCGCGTTCGTGGCCTTCGCCCCGGATGGCCGCGTACCGACGGGCGGCACCCTACTCCCCGCGCCCTCGACTTTCCCCGACACGGCACCGTATCGACGAACCGCCCGGGTGAAGCGTGTTGGATGTCCACCACACGGATCAGATCGTGGACGAGGAGGTGACCGCGGTCATGCCCCCGCGCCCCCTGATCGTCGAGACCCGGTTCTCGCCCGCCCGACGTCCCGTACCGCCATGATCGGAGAGAACGCAGTGACAGCCACCGTCGCGGCGCAGCCGCAGACCTCGGAGTCGTTCCTGGCCGGGCCGCTGCCCGCATACGTCTACGACCTGGTCGAACTCGGCGCCCACGTCAGGGACATCCGCGCCGCGCTGGGAGACGTCGAGCTGTACTACGCGGTGAAGGCCAACCCCGACCCGGAGCTGATGCGGACGCTCGCCCCGCACGTCGACGGCTTCGAGGTCGCCTCGGGGGGCGAGCTCGCGCACGTGCGGGAACACTTCCCGCACGCGCCGATCGCGCTGGGCGGGCCGGGCAAGACGGACGCCGAGCTGTTCGGCGACGTGACCCGCCTGCACGTCGAGAGCCCCGGCGAGCTGCGCCGCCTGCTCGCGTCCGGCCGCTCGGCGGACGTGCTGCTGAGGGTCAACCTGGACGTCCCGATCGCGGGGGCCTCGCTGGCGATGGGCGGCGGCGCCACACCGTTCGGGATGGACCCCGCGGGGATCGCCGAATGCGTCGCCCTGCTGGAGGCCCAGAGTGCCGTACGGCTGCGCGGGATCCACGCGCACCTGGCCAGCGGGCTCGACGCGCCCCGGATGCTGGAGCTGGCGGCGGCCGTCCTGGACTACGCGCGGACGCTGGGGGCGACCGAGATCAACCTCGGCGGCGGCATGGCCGTCTCCTACGCCGACCCCGACGACCGCTTCGACTGGACGGCCTACGGCTCGGGCCTGGCCGCCCTCCGTCGTCCCGGGGAGACGCTCCGGATCGAACCGGGACGCTCGCTGACCGTCTACTGCGGGAGGTACGTGACGCGCGTCATCGACGTCAAACGCGTCCACGGCGAGCTGTTCGCGATCGTGGCGGGCGGGACCCACCACATCCGCACCCCCGCCACCAAGGGCCACGACCAGCCCCTGGTCATGACGGAGGCCGGTGAGCCGATCACGATCGTCGGCCAGCTCTGCACTCCCAAGGACACCCTGGCCCGCCGGGTCCCCATCGCGCTCAAGCCCGGCGACCTGGTGGAGTTCACGATGGCGGGCGCCTACGCCTGGAACATCTCCCACCACGACTTCCTGATGCACCCGAAACCGAGCTTCCACTATCTGAGCCGCTAGGAACCGGCGGAGGCCGAGCCGGAGAAAGCCGCCGGCCGGCCCCGACCCGGGTACGGGAACGCCTGCCGATACGCATATGCTGCGCATCGTCGTTTTCATGTCAGGCAGCACCCAGAGGGAGAAGCTCACCGTGTACAAGGAGTTCGCGATCGAGGCCGTGGTCTGGGTGATCCCCGTCGTAGTGCTGCTCGGGCTCGCTTTCATGATCACTGCCTGATCCGGCAGGGCCCCGCCCCGGCGGGTCAGCGCTCGGCCAGGACGATCACCGAGTCGCCGGGGCCGAGGCGCAGCGGTCGCGACTTGTCCGGGTTGAGGACGACGCCGAAGTGCGGGGCCTCGTTCACGCGGTCCGCCAGGCGGTAGCCGATCGCGGTCTCGCCGCGGCGCCGGGCCGACTCGATCACCGAGGCGAAGTCGACCGGCGCCCCGGGGCGGACGTACCGCTCCGCCGGGCGCGGGTAGACCTCCGAACCCCCCGAGTCGAAGAGCTGGCCGAACACCTCGGCCAGGTGCCGGTTCTCGGCGAGCTGGGCCAGCAGCAGGCCGATCACCGTGTCGCTGATCACGATGTCGTCGGCCTTGGTGACCTCGGCCAGGCTCCGGTTGTTCTCGTCGTGCATCTCGCTGACGATGGAGTAGCGCTCGCCGAGCGAGGACTGCATGTCGCGCAACTGGAGCAGGGTCGTCAGGGTGCGCGTGTCGGCGTGGCCGGGGCTGTAGCGGTCGTCGGAGAGCACGATCACGTGCTGGTACAGGCCCAGGCCGAGCGACTCCAGCGCGTAACGGTCGGAGGTGTCGCACTCCTTGACGTTGACCGTCAGGTTGGACAATCCCTCGAAGCCGGTCGCCGCGTCGGGGTGGTCGGAGGCGATGTCCAGGACCGAACCCGGCGCGACGTAGCCGTCGAGATAGCGGACGACCCGGCGGCCCCGGCCGTTCCAGTTGAGGACCAGGGTGCGCTCGGGGCCCGGTCTGGTGTGCTCGACCATGACGATCGACTCCTCGCGGGCCGAGGGCATGCCGGCGGCCAGGTGGATCATCGAGTCGTCGTTGGCGATCACGATGATCTCGTCGGAGTCGGCGATCACGGTGCTCATGGGCGGGTTCAGCATGACCTTCCCGGCCTGGCGCAGCCCGATCACCGTGGCGGTCTGGTACGCCGGGAGCACCTCGCCGTACGTCATGCCGGTGAAGTCGGGGTCGGAGCGCAGGTAGATCTCCCCGTCGCCGAAGTCGAGCAGGTCCATGCAGACCACGGACATGCCCGACTGCCGCGATGACTGCACGATGAGCCGGGAGGCGGTGTCGTCGGAGTCGACGAGGTGGACGCCGGGACCGCCCGCGAGACGCGCGGCGGCCATGTTGGAGCTCTCGGCGATGGCGGCCACCACCGGCGGGTGGCTGCCGGGCCGTTTGGCCAGGGCGAGCAGCGTCTTGATGACGTGCGCGTCGGGGTCCTCGCCCTGCGGGGAGAGGACGACCACCGAGCGGGCCCCGGCGAGGTTCATCAGGTCGAGGTCGGTCGGTTCGGTGGGCCGCCCGGTCCGGCAGACCAGCCTGGTCCTGCCGGTCTCGCCCGCGAACTGCCGGATCTCGTCCTCCATGGCGATCTTGTCCTTGTCGGCGAGGATCGTGATGACCGACCTGCGGTCGCTCGCGTGCGCCTGGACCAGCTCGCTGACGATCGTGAAGACCTGCTCCGACCAGCCCAGGACCACGATGTGGCCGGTCTCGATGATCCGGGACCTGCCCTTGCGCAGCTCCTCGAACCTGCTCTTGAGGTCGTTGGAGAGGATGCCGACCAGGGCGCTGACGATGAAGAGCCCGCCCAGCGACGCGACGAACATCAGGGCGACGAACGGCGCGCTGCCGGTGTCGCTGGCCACCTTCCCCGGGCTCAGCGCGCGCATCAGCGTCATCCACAGCATGCCCGGGGCGCCGTGGTGCTTCGCGGCCTCGTGCGGGGTCAGCCACAGACTCAGCGTCGTGACCAGCAGGATGAGGCCGAGAGAGACGAGGGCGAGCCATCCGATCAGCGCGGGCGTGCCCCGGGACATGGTGTTGTCGAACCAGTAACGCAAGCGTTCTCGAAACGTCGCCCTTGGCACGGAATTCCTCCCCCATAGGTAAAGCACAGTCGACAATTGTACAAAAATTACAGGTCGCCGAGTGGGGGTCGGGTGAACGCGCCGGAGGTCGCCGGTACGGGCGCCCGGCGCCGCGCGGGCCGGGAAACCTCGTGGGCCGGGAAACCCTCATGGGCCGGGGACGGGCGAGGTGCGCGAGCCGCGACGGCCCCGCGGCGGGGCGGTTCTCAGGGCCGTTCCCGGGCCCTTCCCCGAGATCGCGTCCTTCGTCCTCGGGAAGGGCCCGGAAGCGCCGTGAGGAAATGGCCAAGGGCCTTTATGCGGGCGACTCCCGGAATAAGGCCCTGAGTCGCCAGAAAACCACATGAAACAGGTGAGTCGGGTTATTTAGCCGTTTATCCGGTTTTCGGTTCGCCGCAACGCCGGAGCCGGTGCCCGTCGCGATCTCCGGAGGCCCGGCCGGTGCCGATGGCGTGTCTCCGTCCCGGTCGGGTCTCCGGTCGCGGGCCCGGGTTCGTCAGGGAAGTTTGGTCCAGGGGCCCGGGGCGTGGTCGTCCTTCGGGATCCACAGCGCGGGCTGGAGCTCGCGGAGTCGCGGGGCACAGCCGTCGTTCCAGGGGAAGCGGCCCGCGGCGTCCGGCCAGACGATCTCCATGAAGGACAGCGGGGGCCGCCGGTAGAAGTGCAGTGCCGTGCCGAACAGCGACCGGTACCAGCTCGTGTCCACCGTTCTCGCGACGACCGGGTAGTTCCTGATCACGTCGTCCCGCTCCCGGGCCTCGACCAGGTGACGCCCGGCGGCGACCTCGTCGGCCAGGGTGTCGAGGCAGTTGCCCATCACGTCCACGCGGAGACCGAACATGGCCACCTCGGGGGAGCGGAGCGTGTGCCACAGCCCGACGGTGAACGCCCAGCCCGGCCCGTCCTCGTCCTCCGGGACCATGACGACCGCCCACCCGCGATCCCGGACACTTCGCATCGTCCTGAGGCCGGCCTCGTCGAGTTCCACCTCCTGCTCGACGCACAGCAGACAGTGACACGCGCTCTGGTCGAACATATGCCTGATCGTAGTGCTTTGTGGTCGTTCATGCCTACAAGTCCGACCGTGCCTGCCCTGCTCCGGCCTCACCCCGGGCGGGGACTATTTGTGCGCGAGGGTTGACAGTGGTTATCGCCGATGTAACTATCGCAAAAATCTTACAAATATCTGAAAATAGATTCGAGTAACTCGAATGAAAAGCGGTAGGAAATCATCAAGCGTCGACAAGGCATTTGAGCTGATCAGTGCCGTGTCCGGAAGCGGTCAGTCCGGAATGACCCTGGGCGAACTCGCGGCGCATACCGGCGTCGCCGTCAGCACCGCCCACCGCTACGCCATCTCGCTGCTGGAACTGGGCGTTCTGGAGCGGGACGCCACCGGGGCCTTCCGGCTCGGGGTCACCCTCATCACCCTCGCCGGGCGCTACCTGGAGGAGGACGGGCTCCGCGCCGCGGCCCAGCCGTACCTGGCCGAGCTGGTGGAGATCAGCGGGGAGACCGTTCACCTCGGGGTCCCGGTCGGCCACCACATCGTCTACGTCGACAAGGTGGAGAGCGCCAAGTCGGTGCGCCTGGTCTCCCGGATCGGCAGCCGCGTACCGCTGCACTGCACCGCGATGGGCAAGGCGGTCCTCGCCTTCCTGGACGAGCCGCGCCGCGCCGAGATCCTGGGCGTGCGGGCGGAGCCCCGCACGCCCAGAAGCCTCACCGGCGACGCGCTGCTCGCCGAGCTCGACACCGTACGCGACCAGGGCTTCGCGATCGACGACGAGGAGAACGAGGAGGGGGTGCGCTGCATCGGCCTGCCGATCATGAACGCCTCCGGCCGCCCGGTGGGGGCGTTCAGCGTGTCGGCACCGGCCGGACGGTTCAGCGTCGGCGACTGCCACCGCCTGGCGCCGGCCGCGCTCGGGATGGCCGCGGACATCGGCCGCCGCATCGGCTACGCCGCCCCCAGGACCCGCAAACCCGCCTGATCCCGCCCCCTCCACGGATCCGCAGCTCGCAACGCAAGGCCTGTATGGAAGGAAGTGCAACGAATGTCCGCTCTCACCTCGCCGGACGCCTCCGTCATCACCGTCCGTAACCCCGGCACCGGCGAGCAGCTCGGGGAGGTGGAGGCGGCGAGCGCGGAGCGGGTGGCCGCGGTCGTCGAGACCGCCCAGGAGGGCCGGCGGGCGATGGCGGCCATGCCCGCCCACGAGCGCGCGGACCTCCTGCGCCGGGTGGCCGGCCTGATCGAGGCCGAGCGGGACGATCTCGCCGCGCTGCTCGCCGCCGAGAACGGCAAGCCCGTGCAGCAGACCCGGGGCGAGGTCGACGCCGCGATCCGGATCTTCCGCGGGTACGCGGGGGAGGCCACCAGGCTCTTCGGCCGCCAGATCCCGCTCGACGCCGTTCCCGGCCTGGAGCGGCACCTCGCGGTGACGATGCGCGAGCCCCTCGGCGTCGTCGCGGCGCTGGTCCCGTTCAACTACCCGGTCGAGCTGTACGCGCACAAGGCCGCCGCGGCCCTCGCCGCGGGCAACGCCGTCGTCGTCCAGCCGCCCGCCCGCTGCCCGCTCGCCCTGCTCAGGGTGGCCGAGCTCGTCGAGCGGGCCGGCGCGCCCGCCCACGCCCACCAGCTGGTCGCCGGAGGCGTGCAGGTGTCCCAGGCGCTGGCTCAGCACCCCGGGATCGCGGCGGTGAGCCTCACCGGCAGCACCGCGGCGGGCCGCGAGATCGCCCGCCTCGGGGCCGCGACCCTGAAGAAGGTCTTCCTGGAACTCGGCGGGAACGACGCGCTCATCGTCTGCGACGACGCCGACGCCGAGGAGGCCGCCCGAGCCGTCGTCCTCGGCCGCCTGGCCAGGGGGAACGGGCAGATCTGCTGCGCGGTCAAGCGCGTCTACGTCCAGGACGGCATCCACGACGCCTTCGTCGAGTCGCTGCTCGGCCAGACGGCCAAGCTCTCCGTGGGCGACCAGCTGCTCGAGGAGACCGACGTCGGCCCCCTCATCGCCGAGGAGGCCGCCGAGCGGGTCGAGGCGGCCGTCGGCAGGCTCGTCGGGGAGGGGGCCAGGCTCGCCGCCGGAGGCGGCAGGCGCGGCGCGTTCGTCGACCCGGTCGTGCTGGTCGACGTGCCCACCGCCAGCCCCACCTTCGCCGAGGAGATCTTCGGCCCGGTGGCGCCCGTCGCCCGCTTCACCGATCCCCTCGACGCGGTGCGGATGGCCAACGAGTCCCCGTACGGCCTGCACGCCGCGGTCTTCACCCGGGACGTCTCGCGGGCGTTCTCCATCGCGCGGCGCCTCGACGTCGGCGGGGTCGTCATCAACGGTTCGACCGCGCTGCGCGCCGAGAACCTGCCGTTCGGCGGTACCAAGGACACCGGCGGCTACCGCGAGGGCCTGCACGAGACCGTCCTCGACTTCACCCGGCAGAAGACGGTCGTCGTCATGGAGGCGTTCGGATGAGCCTGGAGCTCCGGGGCGTCCGCAAGGACTACGGCGGCGTCGAGGTGCTGCACGGGGTGGACCTGGTGGGCCACCCCGGCGAGGTCCTCGCCGTGGTCGGCGCGAACGGAGCCGGCAAGTCGACCCTGATCAGGATCCTCGCCGGTGCCCAGCCCATGAGCGCGGGCGAGATGTGGATGGACGGCGAGCGGGTCGAGCTGCGCTCGCCGCACGACGCGCACGCCCGGGGCATCCGCACGGTCTACCAGGAGCTGACCCTGGTACCCCAGCTGTCGGTCACCGAGAACCTGCTGATGGGGCACTTCCCCAGGAAGCGCGGCGGGCTCATCGACTGGCCGGCGGCGCACGCCCGCGCCGGGGAGCTGCTGGAGAGCATCGGCTTCGGCGCGATCGACCCGCGTACCGTCGCGGGCCGCCTGACGGTGGCCAGGCAGCAGATGGTGGAGATCGCCAAGGCGCTGGTGGACGAGCCGCGGGTGCTGGTGCTCGACGAGCCCTCCGCGGTGCTGGCCGGAAGCGACCTCGAGTCGCTGTTCGCGCTGATCAGGCGGTTGCGGGAGCGCGGGGTGCTGGTCGTCTACGTCTCCCACCGGCTCGCGGAGGTCCTGGAGCTCGCCACCTCGATCGTGGTGATCAAGGACGGCAGGATCGTCGAGACGACCGAACCCGCCCGTACGGGCGAGAACGAGCTGATCCGCCTCATGGCGGGCCGCCGCCTCGAACAGATCTACCCCGACCGGCGCGCGGACCCCGGCGAGGTACGGCTCAGCGTCTCCGGGCTCACTCGCGGGGGCGAGTTCGAGGACGTCTCGTTCTCCGTGCGCTCGGGGGAGATCGTCGGGCTGTTCGGCCTGGTCGGCTCCGGCCGCAGCGAGCTGGCCCGGTGCGTCTTCGGCGCCGAGCCCGCGTCCGCGGGCCAGGTGCGCGTCCGGTCCGGTGCCGGGCTCGTGGAGCGGCCACGTTCCCGGCCGGGCGCCGAGTCCCTGTCCGCGGGCGAGGCGGGTGCCCGGTCCGGCGCCGAGCCCGCGTCCGGTGTCGAGCCCGCGTCCGGTGTCGAGGCCGCGTCCGCCGACCGGGCACGCGGCCGGTCCGGGGCCGTCGGCTTCCGTACGCCGGCCGAGGCCATCGCGGCCGGGCTCGCGCTCGTCACCGAGGACCGTAAGCGCACCGGCCTGGTACTCGGCATGAGCGTGCTCGACAACATCACGCTCACGACCCTGCACTCGGCCACCCGGGGCCCGCTGATCGACACGGGCCTCAGGCGCAGGAACGTCGCCGGCATGATCGACCGGCTGGGCATCCAGCCCTCGGGGTGCGCCTCGATGCCGGTGGCCAACCTCAGCGGCGGCAACCAGCAGAAGGCCGTGCTCGCGAAGTGGCTGCTGGCCGAGCCGCGCGTGCTCATCCTCGACGAGCCGACCCGCGGTGTGGACATGGCGGCCAGGGTCGACATCTACCGCATGATCGACAACCTCGCCCGGCAGGGCCTCGCCGTCCTGCTCATCTCCTCGGACCTGACGGAGGTGCTCGGCGCCACCGACCGGGTGCTCGTGATGAACCAGGGGCGCATCACCGGCGACCTGCGTTCCGACCGGACCACGGAGGACGAGATCCTCGCCCACTCGATCGGGCGGACGGCATGACCCGCACACCCCCGGAGGACAGCATGACCCGGCCAGCCCGGAGTGACCACATGACCCGGCCCACCCGGAGGCCCGCCCGGCCCGGGGGGATCGCGTGACCGGGCAGCCGGCGGGGCCCGCGTCCACCGACGCGGCTCCCACCACCCCGAGTCCCGAGGCCTCCTCCGGCCCGGCGCCCGCCGGTCCGGCGGCCTCGATCCACGGAAGGTTTCCCCGGCTGGTCCTGGCGGGCCGGGACCTCACCGCGCAGGTCGCGTTCGTCACGCTCATCGTGGCGCTCGTCGCGGTGGCGGCACTCACCTCCGACACGTTCCTCACCCCGCCCAACCTCACCAACCTGCTCAAGCAGATGGTCACCACCGGCCTG
Organism: Streptosporangium sp. LJ11; assembly: GCF_051918945.1. Lineage (NCBI taxonomy): Bacteria > Bacillati > Actinomycetota > Actinomycetes > Streptosporangiales > Streptosporangiaceae > Streptosporangium > Streptosporangium sp. LJ11. Next base: position 128,952 of record NZ_JBPXMB010000019.1, on the reverse strand, counting down.
CTCGCGTACGGCATGCTCGTGGTGATCCTCACCGGCGGCATCGACCTGTCGGTCGGGTCGGTGGTGGCCTTCTCCGGCATCATCACCGCCGGTCTCGTCTCCGACCTCCCCATCCCGATGGCGACGGTCGTGGGCGTCGCCTGCGGGATCGGGTTCGGGCTGGTCAACGGCGTGCTGGTCGCCCGGTTCGGGCTGGCGCCCTTCGTGGTGACCCTGGCGGCGCTGACCACCGTCAGGGGCCTGGCGTTCGTCTACTCCGAGGTGCCGATCACCCCCGAGGACCCGGCGTTCCTCACGCTCGGCTCGGCGATGCTCGGCCCCGTCCCGCTGAGCACAGTGATCATGCTGGCCGTGTTCCTCGCGGGCGGCCTGTTCCTGACCCGCTTCCCCGCCGGTCGCTCCATCGTCGCGATCGGCGGCAACGCCGAGGCCGTCCGGCTCGCGGGCATCGACGTGCGCGGGCACGTGATCCTCGCCTACACGATCAGCGGCGCGTGCGCCGGTCTCGCGGGCGTCATCCTGGCCAGCCGGGTGGGCATCGCCCAGCCGAGCGTCGGGGTGGCCTTCGAACTCGACGCGATCGCCGCGTGCGTGATCGGCGGGGCGAGCCTGGCGGGCGGGCGCGGGTCCGTGAAGGCCACCTTCGGCGGCGTCCTGGTCCTCGTACTGATCAACAACCTTCTCAACCTGTACGGCGTGCAGAGCTTCTGGCAACAGGTGCTCAAGGGACTGATCATCATCGCCGTCATCCTCGTCCAGCGTGCCAACCAGACGCGCACCTGACGTACCCGCTCCACCACACCCCCCGAGGTATACCGAAATGAACGCCAGAAAATTCAGCGGCCTGCTGGCCACCGGCCTTCTCGCTCTCAGCCTTGCCTCCTGCTCCTCGTCCGGTGAGGGCGGGCCCGCCGCCTCCGCCTCCGGCGACGGCTCCTACACGATCGGCGTCGCCAACTTCATGCTGAGCGGCCCCTACTTCAGCGGCATGGACAAGGCGATCGCCGCCCAGGCGAAGAAAAAGGGCAAGATCGAGATCATCAGCACCGACGCCAACGGCGACGCGGCGAAGCTCGCCTCCAACGTCGAGGACCTGCTGAGCAAGAACGTCGACGCCATCATCATCTCCGGCGGCCCGCTGGAGTCGGCGCCCGCGGCGCTCAACGCGGCCAAGACGGCGAACAAGCCCGTGGTTTTGGTGGACCGCAAGTTCCAGACCGGCGAGTACACCAGCTGGATCGGCCCGGACAACAAGGCGATCGGCGTGCAGAACGGCCGGTTCCTCGCCGAGAAGCTGCCCAAGGGCGGCAAGGTCGCGATCATCAAGGGCGGTCCCGCCGACAACAGCATCGGCCTCGCCCGTACCGAGGGCGTGAAGTCGGTGCTCGCGAGCACCGCGGGCATCACGCTCGTCGAGGCCCCCGACTTCGGCAACTGGGGATCCGACGGCGGCCTGACCGTGATGGAGGGCCTGCTGGCGACCAACCCCGACCTCGTCGCGGTGTTCTGCGAGAACGACGCGATGTGCCTGGGCGCGCAGCGCGCCATCGCGGACGCGGGCAAGGCCGAGCAGATCGTCATCGCGGGCGTCGACGGCCAGGCCGAGGCGCTCAAGGCGATCCTCGACGGGACCAACTACCTGGTGACCGGCCTGAACGACGCGGACATCATCGGCGCCATGGGCCTGGACCGGGCGGTCGAGATCCTGGGCGGGGCCAAGGTCGAGAAGGACACCGTGGTGCCCTCCCCGAGGGTCACCAAGGAGAACGCGGCCGAATACCTCGACCCGAAGGGCGGCTTCTAGCCCCTTTCCGGTCCGCGGCCGTCCGGGGGACGGCTCGTGGAGTACGGCCGGTTGTGAACGGCACCCGGGTGGCGGTCGGCGACGCCACCCGTGGTCGCCCGGTACCGGGAACGGAGGTGCGCACACCCGCGAGGGCGCGGGTCGCGTCCAGGCACGAGCAACGCCTTACTCGTCGAGTGAAGGGCACGTAACCCATGCGAAGCAACGTCAGAGGGGCCGCGCGCAAGGCGGCCCTCGCCGCGGTCACCACGACCGTCGTGGCAATCACCTCGTTCGGGGTCGGCACCCCCGCGACGGGCGACGCCGCGGCGCCGGCCGGGGCCCGTACTCCCGGTCCGAGCATCCCGAGCACCCCGAGTGCGTCCGGTGCGCAGGCCAAGGCGGGCGCGGAGAGCAGGGCGGGTGCGGCGAAGAGCGCCGCCGCCTGGACCCTGCTGCACTCGGAGAACTTCTCGGCTCCCATCAACACGGGCAACGCGCCGTGGGTCAGGGAGAACTACACCACCCCGTTCGACACGATCATGGACGACTCCGGCCAGTGGTACCGCAACGACTACGGGTCGGCCTGGACCACCGCGTTCAACTCCTTCGCCACCTACCGCAAGGAGTTCCCGGTCGGCCAGGGAGGCTGGCTGACGGCTTCGCTCTCCGCCCGCGACTGGAACAAGGACGGCGTCATCGAGTCGCCGCCGTCGATCACCACCGCGACGGTGGGCGGCGCGCCCGCGGCGGTGCTCAACGTGCCCGACCACACCGGCGGGGCGATCTTCCGGCCCACGAACAAGTTGCCCGACCAGTACCGCGTCGAGTACAAGCTCAAGACCATCGACTTCGGCGGCAAGCGGAACGGCTCGATCGAGTACGACGGAAAGATCAACGGCTACGGCACGCAGGGATGCAAGACGCAGCACCCCTGGGGCGAGGGGTCCAGGAGCCCGGGCTGGAGCGGCAACGCCGCCGCGCCCTACTGCGAGTGGCAGGACGTGCGGTCGGGCCCGTACGGCTACAACGGTTTCCACTTCATGTCGATCGTGGACTTCGCCAACCCCGCCCCGAGGAACAACCACTTCTGGCACTACCGCCGCAAGGTGCTGATGGACTCCTTCTCCCAGCACCCCGACCGGGTCGGCAGCGGCACCGGCGGGCGGGTCTGCGACTCCAACACCAACCAGTACTACAACTACCGCGACGGCAACTTCAACACGGTCAACATGTGGATCAGCGGCCTGCCCAACTGGACGCCGGGACCGGGCGGCCTCGCGGGCAACTCCCAGTGGTTCATGACGAGCTGCTCCGGCGGCGTGGCCGAGCAGCAGCTGTCGTCGGCGGCCGAGCTCCAGCCCGAGCTGATGCCGAACCAGTCCTACACCTTCGCCATCGAGCGCGACGCCACCGGCTACGTGCTCGAGGCCAGCGGCAACTTCGCCCGGGTCGGGCAGAAGACGATCCGCTTCCACCGCCCCTTCATCGTCGGCAACGCGCCGATCTGGCACTACAACGTCAAGCCCGGCGAGTACGACGGCCGCTACAACGCCACCCTCGTCCAGAACGACGTGAACGGCAGCGCGTCCTGGCCGAACCAGTGGCCGGCCGGCTCCCAGTATCCCGACTACTTCGTGATCGGCGACCTCTACACCAACGTCTACGAGGGCAGCGCGAGCCTGACGGACATCCGCCTCTACGTCCCCGAGACGACGCAACCGACCCCCAACCTGGCGCTGAACAAGCCGGCCACCGCCAGCGGCCAGTGCGCGGCCGGCGAGGCTCCCGCCAAGGCCGTGAACGGCAGTTGGACGGCCGGCACCTCCGACAAGTGGTGCGCGCTGGGCGCCGGCAAGTGGCTCCAGGTCGACCTGCAGTCGAGCACGCAGGTGGGGCGGTTCGTGCTGCGCCACTCCGGCGCGGGCGGTGAGAAGACGGCCTGGAACACCCGCGACTTCGACCTCCAGGTCAGCACCAACGGCACCACCTGGACGAACGTCGTGAGCGCCCGGGGCAACACCGCCAACGTCACCACCCACACCGTCACACCCGTCAGCGCCCGGTACGTCCGGCTCAACGTCCTCACCCCGACCAGCGACAGCGATACCGCGGCCCGCATCTTCGAACTGGAGGCCTACGCGAGCTGACGAGGCCACGCCCGGCCGGCGAGCCCCCATCCGGCGGGCGTCCCGTCGGCCGGGCCGGGGGTGGATCGCCGGTTCCGGCCGGGCGTGAATCGCCGGTCCGGATCCAGCGTGAATTGCCGGTCCGAATGCTGCCAGCCCGGGGCCGAGTGCCCGCCATAGCTTTGCTCGCGTGAAGGGCCCCTCCCGCCGTACGGGGCCCGACGACGAGAGGACATTCCATGGACCTGCAGCTTTCCGGCCGTGTCGCGGTCGTCACCGGCGCCTCCAAGGGCATCGGCCTGGCCGTCACCCGTACCCTGCTCGACGAGGGGGCCCGCGTCGTCGCCGCCTCGCGCAAGAGCACCCCGGAGCTGGAGGCGCTCGACGGCGCGGACCTTCTCCACGTACCGGCCGACCTGACCGACCCCGAGGCTCCGGGCCGGATCGTGGCGCGGGCCGTGGAGGTGTTCGGCGGGCTGGACATCCTGGTGAACAACGCCGGCGGCCCGCCGCCCGGTGTGGCCCTGCCGCGCTTCTCGTTCCTCGCCCCCACCGACGACGACTGGCGGGCGATGTTCGAGTTCAACCTGTTCTCGGTCGTACGGGCCGTCCGCGCCGCCGTTCCGGTGATGCTCCAGCGGGGCGGAGGCTCGATCGTCAACGTGTCCTCGGGCAGCGCCCGGCTGCCCGCCCCCATGAACGTCGACTACAACGCGGCCAAGGCGGGCCTGAACAATCTCACGAAGGCGCTGTCGGAGGAGTTCGCGCCGCAGGGCGTCCGGGTGAACACCGTGTCGCCGGGGCCCGTGCGGACGGCGTGGTGGACCGAGGAGGGCGGCGCGGCCGACATCATCGCCGCGCAGGCGGGCACCGACCGCGACGCCGTGCTGAACGGTGTCGCGGCGGAGATGATGAAGCTGACCACCGGCCGCCTCGTCGAGCCGCAGGAGGTCGCCGACGTGATCGCCCTGCTCGTCTCGCCGCGCTCGGCGAGCACCACCGGCGCCGACTTCGCCGTCGACGCCGGCTTCCTCAAGGAGATCTGAGGCCGCTTTCCGTAGGGAGATCCGAGGCCGCGCAGGCCCGTGGCCGCCGGCCCTTCCGCAGACCGGGTCCTGGTCTTCTGGCCCCTGGCTCCAGAAGACCAGGACCCCGGGTGCCGGTTCAGGCGGGCAGGCCGACCAGCTCGACGTCTCCGGTCAGGAAGGCGGTGAGGAACCTCTCCCGGCCGACGATCTGGAAGATCTGGTCCGCGTACCGCCCATCCGCCCCGTAGCTGAGTTCCTTCTTCTTGATCGGAGGCAGCAGGTCGCCCTCCACGCCGACCATGAGCCTCCTCGTGGACGCCTCGCCCCCGTGGTCGATCATCCAGTTGTAGATCTCCCTGGTGACCACCTCGACGAACCCCTCCGAGATCACCAGCGGCCTGTTCGTGTTCTTCATCTTCGCGGCCAGACGTGGATGGATGAGCGAGTGCGTCATCTCGTGGACGATCGTCTCGATCACCTCCCAGCGAGACCGCGACTGCGGCTGGTCGGGCCTGAACTCGGTGACCAGGCCGATGCCGCCGCCCTTGTCTCCATGGGAGTTGGAACCGATGTGCTGGGCGTAGAAAAGCGTGAGCCGCTTCACGACGTCCTGCCCGTTCATCCATTTACCGAGCGCTTCGAAGAGGAATACGTTGTCCGCGCCTCGGGTGCTGTCGTATCCGGCCGCGTCGAAGACCGTTTTTCCCGGTGCGCCCTGCCCACCCACCAGGAAGGCGCGGTTCATCAGGTGCCTCACCAGGTCGTTCTCGGTCGGTACGGTCGTGGTCTTGTCGTATATGTTCTTGAAATAGTCGAAGCCCTTCACGAACGGGCTGTCCTCCCTGGCCGCCGCGTACGGTTGCAGCATCTCCCAGGCCACGGACTGGGCGAGTTGCGCGATCATCTCGAAGTCGGACATCTTCTGGAACGCGCGCTTCACCCCGGACGGCCTACGCCATATCGTGACCTCTTTGATGAGAAAGTCCTGCAGTCGCGGCAGCAACTCCTTGAGGAGAAGCTCCTGGTCGAGCGGGGGCCGTTCACCCGGCGCCCCGGGAGGCGGGGCGCCGTAGCAGGCGGCGGCCCGTTGCCGCGCCTCCTCCGGGAGGCGCGGCACCTTCGCGCCCAGGGCCGCCTTCAGCCATCCGGTGCGGCCGAGCACCTGGAGTTCGAAGCCGTCGCGGTCGGAGAAAGGCATTCGAGGCCGCACCGTGGTGACGTTGTTCACCAGCCAGGCCAACGCCTCCTTGACGTTGAAGCCGGGGGCGCCCGTCTGGTTCACCGCCAGCAGGTTGGCCGCGTACAGCAGCCAGTGGCGGAGCTGCGGATCCGTCAGATTCCCGACCAGACCGGGGTCCTGGCCGACGGCCCTGTGGATGCTTACGAGCTTCTCCGTCACCCCCGCCTCGTCGAGACCCGCCAGGGCGCTGTGCCGGACGTTGATCTGGAGCGGTCCAAGATTGAGCATCCGGTCAGCCGGAAGGTCTCGCCGGACCACGGCAAGGGCGTCCTCGGTGGTGGGGATCTGTGGCGTCGACATGCCTGCCTCCGTGCTGCGGATCGGTGGTGGCCCCATCAAATCCGCTCGACGCCGAATTGGGAACGGCGCGACGGCATGGAATTCGAAGCCCGGGATTTGTGAGCATCCGAAAACGCTTCAACAACGCGACCTGACAGGAGCGGCGATCCAGAAGTGGTTCTCGCGTGACGCGCTCGACTCCGGCCGCGTTTCCTGGTCGCGGGCCGCGATTATGTTTCCCGCTCTCGTTCCGGCTTTTCTGATGCGTCCTAAGTTTTCGGCGCGTTTTCAAAACTGGAAATGACGCGACCGGTGCGCGGGCATCCAGGCGTCAGCCGGTGCCCGCGGTCCGCACGCCCGCCGCGTCCGCGATGACCCGCGGCCCGCGCCGGTGGGCTCCCCGTCGTGTCGACGGTCTCCGCCTCGCGGCGTGGTCAGGGCAGGGTGTCGCGGTCGTTGGCCTGTCCGCACCGGATGTCCCGTTCAATCGGATGATCATGGCGTTCGCCGTATGCGTCTCGCCGTTCTGTCGTAGGGGAATGCGAGACTCGCAAAACCGCGCCACGCGTTCCCGCGAAGCCGGGTTTCCGCAACGTGGTGTCCTCGTGCCGAGGGGTTTCCCGTGGCGCGGGACGACCGGCTCACCCGTTCCGCAAGGAGGCAGCATGACGACCCGCGACCAGAGCGGTCAGGGCGACGTTCTCATCGACATCCCCACCAACATCGGACGTCCCGCGCGTAGGGCCCTGGCCGCGGCCGGCTACACGACGCTCGCCCAGGTGGCCGCCACGAGCGAGCGGGAGCTCCTGCGGCTGCACGGCATGGGCCCCAAGGCCATCGGGCTCCTGCGCGAGGCGCTCGCCGAACGCGGCCTCGCCTTCGCCGAGGGGTGAGCCCGAGCGTTGAGTCCGGCCGGACCCCGGCCGGAACGCGGGTCTCGCGGGTGGCGGGATGTCAGCTGTGGTGCCGCATCTCGGGCCAGAGCAGCTGCCACGGGCGCAGCGGGTCGCGGCAGACGAGGATGGGCAGGTGCTGCTCCTCGTTGGACAGGCCGACGCCGTTGTCGACCCTGCCGCGTTCCTCGCAGGTGGCGAACACCCGGGAGTAGCCGCCGGTGGAGTCGGTCACGACCACGGCGATCCGGGCGGACGGCGACGGCGGGCCGCGCCAGTAGAGCTCGTTGTGCCCGCTGTGGACCTCGGGCAGGCCGTACTCCCCGCCGTAGCGGTCCAGCGCCCCGGCTTCTCCGTAGTTGTCGGTGAGGAGTACGGTCCGCGCGCGCTCCTGAGGCGTCAGCCCGCCGACCACCGCCGCGACCCGCGCGGCGAGCTCCGGCCATCCGATCGACTCGCGCGCCACCTCGTTGATGCCGGCGACCGGGGTGCCCTCCAGGGCCGGGGGAGGGATCACCGGCAGCGCGATGACGACGGAGAGGACCGCGTTGACCGCCAGGGCGCCGACGACCAGCGCGCGCCGTCCCGCACCCGACATCCACCGGCTGACCGGGCCGCACCCCGCGGCGAAGAGCAGCACGAGCAGGCCCGCCACGTAGTCGGGGCGCCCGCCGGAGTAGAGCGTCAGCGCGCAGGCCGACGGGTAGGCCAGGGCGAGGCAGCGCAGGCGGGGCTCCCGCCACAGCCGTACGGCACCGACCACCTGGACGACCGCCTGGGGCGGGCCGAGCAGCAGGAGCTGCAGCGGTACGAAGGAGAGACGGTTGTCGGCGCCCTCGTCGGCCTCCAGCGCCCCGGCCATCACCAGCTGTGGCCAGCCGTGGGTCGCCTGGTAGACCAGGTTGGGCGCGGCGATCACGAGGGCCAGCAGCGCGCCGAGCCAGAGCCTGCGGTCCCGCAGCACCTCGCGCGGCCCCGCCGCCAGCACGCCCACGCCCACGCTGACCAGGAGCAGCACGATCAGCTGCCGGTTGTACGTCGCCACCCCCGCGACGGCGCCCAGCGCGAGCCACCAGCGGCCGTCGCCCCGCAGCGCCCGTACGGCGAACAGCGCCGCCGCGACCCAGAGCGGCAGGTCGACCCCGAGGGTCAGCAGGGAATGGCCACCGATCAGGAGCAGGGTCGTGGTGGCGATTCCCGCAGCGGCGACGGTCTGCGCCCTCCGGTCGCCGCCGAGCTCCCGGGCCAGGAGGGCGACCAGGACGACGACGAGCGACGCGATCAGGGCGGGAACGACGCGCAGGGCGACCACGGTGTCGCCGAACACGGCGACCGAGGCCCGCGCGATCAGCGGGGTCAGCGGCGGGGTGTCGAAGTACCCCAGGGCGGGCCGCTCGCCCAGCATCCGGAAGTACAGCTCGTCCCGGTGATAGCCGTAGCGCGGGCTCGCGACCAGCAGCACGGCGAGCGTGGCCAGTGCGACCGCGCCGACGGGCCGCCGGGCGAAGGGGGCGGCCCGGACGGTCGTGCCGATGGTGTGCGGGGCGGAGGGAGAGGGCGTGTCAGGGGTGTGCGACGCGGAGGAGGACTCGGACACCTGTTCATCATCGGCTCTCGACGCCGGTGACGCGAGGGGTGATCCCGATCCGCTCGCCATCCGGCGACGGGCGCTCGCGCGGCCTCCGAGCGTTGGGGGAAAAATCCCTCGACGTCCTTGATGTCGTACTGAGACACTGGCCGCTGCCGGATGCCCGGGAGCACCTCGGCCTGACCGAGACCCGTCCCGGCCGGGCCTGACCGGGCTGTGGCCTGGCCTGGCCTGATCTGGTCTGGCCGCCCGCCGGTCGGCGGAGGCGCCGATCGCGGGGCCGGAGCCGGGGTTCCGGGGGCCTTTTTCAATGATCGTCATGACGGTAGGTGAACCATGAACCCGGTCGGCGAGCGAGAGATACGCGAATCCTTCGTCAACTGCTCGAAGGGGGAGGCGCGCAGGCTCAACCTGCCCAGGAACCTTTCCGAGCTCTCCTGGGCCGACCTCGACTTCCTGGGCTGGCGCGATCCCGGCGCCCCCGACCGGGGTTACCTGGTCGTCGAGCGGCAGGGCGAGCTCGTCGGCGTCACCCTGCGCGTCGCGCAGGATGTCCGCAGGAGTTTCACCAAGAGCACCGTCTGCTCGATCTGCCTGACCCCCCACTCCGGCACCGGGGTCGCCCTGTTCGTCGCGCCCAGGGTCGGCGCCGCGGGCCGCCAGGGCAACACGGTCGGCACCTACATCTGCGCCGACCTGGCCTGCTCCCTCTACGTGCGCGGCACGAAGCGGGCGGAGTCCGGCGTGCGGTTCGAGGAGACGCTCACCACGGAGGAGCGGATCACCCGGACCGCTTTCAACCTGGAGGGCTTCCTGGACAAGGTCTTCGACGGCGACCTGCGCTCGGCGTGACCGGATCGCGGGTCCGCCCGCCTCCCGGAGGGCCCCAGGTGCCCCGGGCGCCCGCGTAGTGGCCGCGTGGTCGTCGTGGGATGACATCCCCCGGTCTGATGCGCCGCCTCCGGAATCAGACCGGGCTCCGATGCGGCCGGGGTGGCCGTTCGGAGATCGTGGCCTTCATGCTGACGTCGATCGCCGTCGCCCTGACCCTTCTGGGTTCGGGCGTGCAGGCACCACAGACCGATTCCCTCGACTGGAGCACCTGCCCGGGTGACAAGATCGGGATGGAGTGCGCCGACCTGCGGGTACCCGTCAACTGGCAGCAGGCCGGCGGACGCGAGATCACCCTGAAGCTGGGCCGCCTGAAGGCCACCGGCACCTCCGAGGGCTCCGTCCTGATCGCCTACGGCGGGCCGGGCGCGCCGGGGATCGCCATCACCCGGTCCGGAAACCGGTGGGCCGAGCTCCGCGAGCGCATGGACATCGTCACCTGGGACACCCGGGGCTACGGCGAGCAGATCGGGGGCCTGAGCACCGGCCTGCCGTGCACCTGGACGCGCATCCCGCTGCCCGAGTTCCCCGAGGACGACGCCGACTTCGGGCGGCTCTCCGACACCAACCGCGGCTACGCCGAGGCCTGCCGCAACAAGGATCCCGAGTTCTTCGCCAACATGAGCTCGGCCGACCAGGCCAGGGACATGGAGGCGATCAGGAAGGCCCTCGGCGGCGCCAAGCTCAACTTCTACGGCGCCTCCTACGCCGGGTTCTACGGGCAGGCGTACGCCAGGCTCTTCCCCGGCCAGGTGCGCACGATGGTGCTCGACGGCACGTGGAACCACAGCACCGCCGACTGGGCCGGTGAGCTGGAGGCGATGGCCAGGAGCAACGAGGAGGCCATCGGCCGCTTCTTCGACTGGTGCGCCGCCGGACAGTGCCGCGACGTACCCGCGAAGTGGCGCAAGCTGGTCGCCAGGGCCGATCGCACGCCGATTCCCGCCAGGCAGGCCGGCATCGCGTACGGCGGGCGCGACCTGCAGGCCTTCGCGGTGAGCTCCGCCAGGAAGGGCGCCGAGGCGTGGCCGAAGCTGGCACGGGACATCCGCGCGGCCGCCGGCGGCGACGCCTCCGGCTTCGTGCCCGAGCGCGGCGCCCGCTATCCCGACCAGTCGACCGGCGTCACCGAGTGCGTCGACTGGCCCCGTCCCGCCGGCCGCGCCGAGCTGGAGGCGACGATCGCCCGGCTGCGCGAGGTCGCGCCCAACGCGGGCACCGCGAGCACGATGGCGACCGCGACCCTCGGCTGCGTCGGCTGGCCGGTACGGGTGACCAACCCGCCCGCCCCGCTGCCGAAGGGGCTGCCGCCCATGCTCGGCGCGGGCGCCTGGGGCGAGTCCGACGCCGTGCAGCGGGTGCTCAGGCAGGTGCCGGGCAGCGTCGTCGTCCGGCACGAGGGGCCCGGCCACACGCTCCACGCCTCCAACCCCTGTGCCCGCGACCACATCGACCGCTACCTCACCGACCGCGTGCTGCCCGCCGCCGGGACGAAGTGCTGACGCGCGAGCGGGCCCCCGCGGTCACCGGGCAGGAGACGGGTCCCAGGCCGGGATGATTCCGGATTTGTAGTGGTTCGTACCATTTTTTGAAGAAGGCAGGTAACAAACGAGGAGCCCCGGCCATTTCCCGGTGTCAGAACAACACATCCGGTACGAAGGGGGCGGGGCGGTGACGGACGACTCGCAGCGGTTCACCAGCATGTACGACGAGTGCCGGCAACGTGTCTGGGCCTACGTGGTCAGCCGCGCGGGACGGCAGGTGGCGGACGAGGTGGTGAGCGAGACGTTCGCGATCGCCTGGCGGAGGCTGGAGGAGGTGCCGGAGCCGGCCCTGCCGTGGCTCCTCGGGGTGGCCCGCAACGTGCTGCGCGACAACATCCGGGCGGAGGTCCGGCGCGACGCGCTCAGTGCCGAGCTGCGGGCCTGGACCGAGGACGACGTCGCCGAGCAGGTCGCCGAACGGCTCAGCGTGCTCAAGGCGCTGACGGGGCTGTCGGAGGACGACCGGGAACTCCTGATCCTGACCGCCTGGCAGGGGCTCTCCCCCCGCGACGCGGCGCGGGTCGTCGGCTGCTCTCCGACCGCCTTCCGGGTACGGCTCCACCGCGCGCGTAAACGGCTCAAGCAGGAGATGGACACCGCCGCGTACCCCGGACCCCGGATGAGGAACCTCAGCGAGGAGTGGTCATGAACCCCATCGATCAGCTGCGGGCCGCACGCCCCGAGCACCTGGGGGACACCCCGGTCGACCCGCGTACCAGGGCCGCCGAGCTCTCCCGCGCCATGGCACAGCCCCGGCGGGCGCCGGCCGGGCGCAGGGCCGTCCGCCCGGGGTGGGGCCTCGGCCTTGGCCTCGGCCTCGCCGGAGCCGCCGCGGCCGTGACCGCGGTCGCCGTCACGATCTCCGCGACCGGCGGCACGGTCCCGGACGCGCCCTCCGCCCAGGCCGATCCGGGCCGGACGGCCTCCAGCCAGGCGTCCTCCAGCCCGACGCCCTCCGCCTCGCGCGTCGAGCTCTCCAGCCGGTCCATCCTGCTCGCCGCCGCCCACGGAGCGGCCCGCCAGCCGGACACGACCGGCGCCTACTGGCACACCGCGTCGGTGACCCGGATACTGTCCGAGGCGGCGGACGGGGACTACACCGTCGTCGAGCGGACACGGAACGAGGGCTGGACCCCGTCGGCGACCGGCGGGGACCAGTGGAGCCGGACGCGGTCACTCGGGGCGCGGCCCGCGAGCCCGGACGACGAGGCGGCCTGGCGGCGGGCCGGTTCCCCGACCGAGATCGAGGTCGAGGTCCCCGGCAAGGGCGGGGGTCAGAGAGGCGGTTACGTCCTGTCGACCGAGCCGGGAGAGGCGAAGGACAGCCACATTCCGCTCGTCGACGGGGACAAGGTGTTCTGGCTGGGCCGCAACGTCACCATGAAGGACCTGCGCGGCCTGCCCGACGACCCCGACGACCTCAAGGCCTGGCTGCTGCGCTCGTACACGGGGAGCGGCACCGAGTCGGACGACCCGATGTCGTCGGACGCCTGGTTGTTCGCCGTCTCGATCGGGCTGATCACCGACATGCCGGTCACCTCGCAGGTGCGCGGCGCCGCCTTCCGGATGCTCGCCGACCTCAAGACCATCAAGGTCTCCCGCGGCGTCACCGACGCGGAGGGCCGTACCGGCAGCGCGGTCGCCATCGAGGTACGGGTCAGGGCGAAGGCGGACGCCAAGGGCGCCGGCGGAGTCCTGCTGGACCGCCTGATCTTCGACGAGACGACCGGCAGGGCGCTGGCCAGGGAGAGCGTCGTCGTACGGCCGGGCGGCCCGCAGGCCGGATTCGAACCGGGCACCGTGTGGCACTCCCAGACCGTCCTCGAAGCCGGCTGGACCGACGAGAAACCCGCGTCCTGAGTCCCCGGACCCGCGTTCTGAACCCCCGAGCCCGCGTCTTGGGTTCCCGACCCGTCGTACTCCCGGGGGCGTACGACGGGTCGGGGACATGCGAAGCCGCCCGCGATCCGCACCCGCCCTCGTAGGCTCGGAACATGCTCCTGTGGATCAACGGCCCCTTCGGCGGCGGCAAGACGCAGACCGCGCACGAGCTACGGCGGCGGCTCCCGGGAAGCGTCGTCTGCGATCCCGAACACGTCGGCTTCGGGCACGCCATGCAGTACGTGGCCGGTAAGGGCGCACCCCTGCGCCGGGAGAGCTTCGCCGTGTCCAGGCTCGACCGGTGCCTGGAGCGGCTGCGCGAGGCGGAGTTCGCCGAGCACGTGTGGACCGACCTCCTCACGATCCCGCAGGTCGCCGACCACATCGCCGCCTCGTCCGGGTTGGCGCTCGCCCCGAACACGGACGGCGCGCTGCGAGGACGCCTGCGCCGTGCGTGGACGGGTGTGAAACACATCCGGTTCGGCTGATCGAGGGGGCGACGCCGGTCCCCGTATCCCCGTGTCCCCGTGTTCCCGTGTCCCGTGGACGACGTCCGCCACCCGATCGCGTGCGCCCCTCCCGCTCGGTTTTCGACGTGGCGGTGAGCCGGTTCGGGATCATGTTCTTCGCCGATCCGGTCGCCGCGTTCGCCAACATCGGCCGCGCGCTGCGGCCGGGCGGGCGCCTGGCCATCCTGTCCCTGCGAAGGATGACCGACAACGACCTGGGCACCGTCTTCGCGGCGATGGCCGAGCACCTGCCGCCGAGCCCCGCCCCGGCCGGGCCCGGCGCTCCCGGCCCGGAGTCGCTGGCCGACCCGGCCCGTGTCCGCGAGGTGCTCACCGGCGCGGGCTTCGAGAAGGTGACCTCCACACCGGTCGACGCGCCCCAGATGTGGGGCCGGGGCGCCGCCGACGCGGCCGGTTTCCTCGGAGCACGGGGCCCCGTCCGCTTCGCTCTCGACCAGGTCGACAGGGACACCGCGGCCCGAGCCCTTGCCGCGCTCACGGTGGCGCTGCGGCCCTACGAGGAGCCCGACGCCGTACGGCTGCGCGGCGCCGCCTGGCTGACCACCGCCACCCGCCCCTGACCGCCACCGTCCCCGACCCGCACCCGCCCATGACCGACACCTGTCCCTGACCCTCATCCGACCCTGACCGCCACCCGCTCCCGGTGATCATTTGCTCCCGGCGGTCACTACGATGCGATGTGATGTCCCCGAGAAAAGCAGCGGCCCTGCGTGACGGCGAGGGCGATCGGAGCCTGCGCGAGCACCTGATCGCCGCCGCCGAACGCCTCATGGCCCAGCGTGGTACCGCCGGGCTCACCGTACGCGACCTCGGCCGCCTGGCCCCGGGCGCCAATCCCGAGGCCGCCGCCGCCATGATCATCGGTGCCTGCCACGAGCTGGTCCTGCCCCACCTGCTCGGCGGTGGCGCGGCGACCGCCCTGGAGATTCCCCCCGGCTTCGTCGAGGACCTGCTCACCACCGTCCTGAACGGCATCGGCCCGGCCGGAAGCCCTGGAAACATCGCGGGAGCGGGGAGGCCGGCCTCCCCGACGTGAAGCCGATGAACAGTCCGAGGGAACGCATTCTGATGATTCCGACCGTGAAACGGCAAGAAGGGTAGGAGGCCGATGGACACCGAGGGATGGGCGGTCAGTGTTCCCCGCGGATACCGCGTCGGTGACTGGCAGGTCGGCAGGCCCATCTCCACGGGGAGCTGGGCGAGCGTCTACCTGGGAGTACGAGACGGGGATGGCGCGGCACACGCGGCGTTGAAGTTCCTGCCCACGGGCACGGTCACCCGGCGGCAGCTGGGACACCTCAAGGACATGACGCAGCGGGAGATACGCCTGCACAGCAGGCTGCGGCACGCTCGCCTGATCCGGTTGCACGAGACGCTCGTCATCGACGACGCGGGAAATCCCGAACTCGACGGCGCGTGCGTCCTGGTGATGGACCTGGCGGAACGGTCGCTGGCCGACCTGATCCGGGGAGGGGCTCCCGTTCCCGGCGCGCCGAGGCTGATCGCCGAGATCTGCGAGGGAATAGCGCACATGCACGCCGAGGGGTGGGTGCACGGAGACCTCAAGCCCAACAACGTGCTCGTGATGGCCGACGGCTCGGTGCGTCTCGCCGACTTCGGCCTGGCCACAGAGATCGACGGGACCCACGGCTACCTTCCCCCGATGGGGTCGGTGGACCACGTGCCTCCGGAGCGCTGGAGCGAGCCCCTGAGCGAACGCGGACACGCCGTGTGGGTCTCGGCCGATGTGTGGGCGCTCGGCGTGACGGCCTGCCAGCTGCTCACCGGCCACCTTCCCTTCAACGCCCCGACCGCCCGTGCGCGCTATGTGGCCGCCGCCGAGTACGCGGCGGGCGAGCGGCCCCTGACGCTTCCGGTCTCGCTGCCCGAGGCCTGGCGCTCCTGGGTGACCGACTGCCTGACACCCGATCCGAGGCTCCGGCCCAGCGCGGCCCGCCAGCTCTACCGGGCCCGGGTGCTGGCCGGCACGACCAAGGCCCCGTCGCGGCGAACGGGCGCGCGGCTGGCGGGGGCGATGGCCGCGGCCCTTCTGGTGATGGCCGGCGTCTCAGGGGCCGGGATGGTCGACTCGTCGGTGGCCGATCCGTTCGGGCGCTGGTTGCGCCCCGACTCCGACATCCCCCAGGAGTACCGCGCCCTGATCGTCGAAGCCGGCACGATGTGCGCCGAGCCGGGCCTGAGCCCGGCACTGGTCGCCGGAATCCTGAAGGCGGAGAGCAACTTCGACGCGGGACTGTTCGACGTGGCCAAGGACGAGTACGGCCTCGCGCGCTGGACGCCGTCGGTGCTGCAGTACTACTTGCCCGCCGACCGCCGCGGCGTCGTCCCCACCCCGCCCTTCTCCCCCGAGGACACCATTCCCGCCGTCGGCCGCTATCTGTGCACGCGGCTGCCCCTGATGGCCGGGGTGCCCGGAGATCCCGGTCTGCTGGGAGCCGCGGCGTTCCGCTCCTCCGACGATGTGGTCCGCCGGGAGAACGGGGTTCCCGAACGCATCCGGCCGTTCGTCGAACGGGTGCGGAAGCACCGGGCCGAATACCAGCCGTGATCGCATACGCGACCGGGCCGCACGTCAGACGCGATCACCTGCGAGGCCGGGCCGCACGTCAGACATGGTCACGTACGAGGCCGCGTCGCACGTCAGACACGGTCGCCTACGCGTCCGGCCCGGTCACGTACGCGACCGGGCCGGACGTCAGACGTGATCACGTGTTCAGCCATTTCAGGTGCTCCTCCCGCACCAGGTCGAAGCGCAGCGCGACCGAGACCAGCGCGGCGCGCTGCCAGTCGGCCTTGCGCGAACCGGACGACGGCTTGACGCGCAGTTTCGTCCGCGCGAGATAGTCGATGTGGAAGTTGACCGCGGCCCGGGTCAGTCCCGCGCAGCCGGGGACCTCGTGCAACCGCTCCAGCACCTCCGGCACCGTCGGGATGACCGCGGACGCACAGTCGCGAAGGCGCGGCTCGCAGAGCGCGATCAGCACGAGGAAGTATTTCGCCGTCTCGTCCAGGGGAAAGCCGGAGACGGTCGGCTCACCGACCGCCGCGGCCTCGGGCGCGTCGAGGTCGATGAAGCTGTGCTGTGAGGCGAAGACCAGAAAGGAACAGGCGCCACCCGCCACCGGGAGCACCACCCGGGCGAACTCGAACGGTATGGGCGCGGCCGCCCGGCGCGGAGCCACCTTGAGGAACTCCCCGCCCCCCTCGGGATTCTCCACGACAAGGGTGGAGTCACGGCTGAGATTGGTGAGCAGCCAGTAATCCTCCATGGCCCGTATGATCCCGGCCCGCCGGGATATCCCCGGATGATCAAGAGGGAAGTCGACCGGGGCGTCCGCCGAGCCGCGACCAAAAGTGATCTCGCGGCCCGGAGAGAGCTCGATGACGACCTGTTCGGCGTCGGAGACCTCGGTCTGCAAGAGGATCGTCCGCATCCACCCACCCTCGCAGCGTTCCGGAACCTCGGGCGTTGACGAGCCACAGCTTACGTTGATCAACGCCGCTGTCAGAACCGCCCGGACGGGCGTTGGCGGCGATCGCCTTCGTGATCACTTGTAGGGGCGTCGACGGCGCCTGGGTGGGGCGGGTCTCCCATCGCGGGAATACATGCGCAGGCATGTTGTTATGGTGTCCAGAAACAACCCAAAAAGGCGGACATCATGCAGTTTGGAATCTTCACGGTCGGCGACATCGCGCCCGACCCGGTCACCGGCCGTACCCAGAGCGAGGCGGAGCGCATCGGCAACATCGTGCGAATCGCGCAGCGGGCCGACGAGGTCGGGCTGGACGTGTTCGCGCTCGGCGAGCACCACAACCCCCCCTTCGTCCCGTCCTCGCCCACCACCCTGCTGGCGCACATCGCGGCGCTGACCAAGCGCATCATCCTCAGCACCTCGGTCACGCTCATGACCACGAACGACCCGGTGAAGATCGCCGAGGACTACGCCATGCTCCAGCACGTGGCGAAGGGACGGCTTGATCTCATGCTGGGACGTGGCAACACGGTGCCGGTCTATCCGTGGTTCGGAAAGGACATCCGGCAGGGCGTGGCTCTCGCTCTGGAGAACTACAACCTGTTGCACCGGCTCTGGCGGGAGGATGTCGTGGACTGGGAGGGCACCTTCCGCACCCCGTTGCAGGGCTTCACCTCGACCCCGCGGCCCCTGGACGATGTGCCGCCCTTCGTCTGGCACGGCTCGATCCGCACTCCCGAGATCGCCGAGCAGGCCGCTTTCTACGGCAACGGATACTTCGCCAATCACATCCTGGCGCCGAACCTGCACTTCAAACCGCTCGTGGACTTCTACCGCGCGCGTTTCGAGCACTACGGGCATGGCACGAGGGAGCAGGCGATCGTCGGCCTCGGCGGGCAGGCGTTCATCGCCCGGCGCTCCCAGGACGCCGTGAACACCTTCCGACCGTACTTCGAGGAGTACCCGGTCTTCCGGGGGAGCTCGCTCGATGACTACATGGCTCGCACGCCGTTGAGTGTCGGCAGTCCGCAGGAGGTCATCGACAAGACCCTCACCTTCCAGGAGGGCTTCGGCGACTACCAGCGCCAGCTCTTCGCGCTCGACGGCATGGGGCTGCCCGTCGAGATGGCGCTCGAGCAGGTCGAGTTGCTCGGAACCGAGGTCGTCCCGGTGCTCCGCAAGGAGATGGCCGGCAGGCGCGCCCCCGGAGTGCCCGACGCCCCCGTCCACAGCACCCTGGTCGCGGAGAAGTACGGCGACGCCCGGCCGCGGCAACCGCGCCCGAACCCGAACCGCGGCGACAACCTCTCCGGCGCGTCCCCGTACCAGGACAGCGACCCGGCCGTCGCGGCACGCTTCCCGTCGGTCGTGTGACCATGGCGGGCAACGTCCGACTCGCGAACGAGGCGTGGGAGGCCTTCTTCCGGGCGCAGGCCACGATCGCCCGCGAGTTCGCCGAGGCCGATCACTGGGGTGATCTGCTGCCGCGGGAGTACGGCGTGCTCTACGCGCTCTCCACCGCGGGACGTGGGCTGCGGATCACCGAGCTCGGTTCCGACGTGCTGATCTCCCAGCCCGGCATGTCCCGGCTCGTCGCACGGCTCGAAGCTCGCGGGCTCGTCGAGCGGGAGGGCGACCCGGACGACGCCCGTGCCTGTCGCATCCGCCTCACGCCGGCCGGCGTGGAGATCCAGCGACGCGCCGGCACCGCCCACGCGCGACATGTGGCCCGGGCGATGACCCGGGCCCTGGACCCCGGTCAGCTGGAGATGGTCCGCGACCTCAGCCTCAGGCTCCTCGAAGCCGCCGAGCACGAGGCGGCGACCGCCGCCACCCCGAAGAGAACGAAAAGGAACCCCGAATGAACCCCGACACCTTCGACCCGCACGATTCATCCGAACCTGACGAGCCCCTGCGCCTCGTCGTCGTCAGCGCCGGTGTGAGCGAACCCTCCTCCACCCGCCTTCTCGCGGACCGCACGGTGCAGAAGGTGCTCGACCTGCTCCGCGAATCCGGCACGCCCGCGACCGTCGGGATCATCGAGCTCGGACCGCTCGCGGTCGACATCGCCCAGGCGATCGTCTCCGGATTTCCCGGCGAGCGCCTCAAGGCGGTGTTCGAACGCCTTGCCGCCGCCGACGCCGTCATCGCCAGCACACCCGTGTACAAGGCGGGCATCAGCGGGCTGATGAAGTCCTTCGCCGACATCCTCGACAACGACCTGCTCATCGCCAAACCCGTCATCCTCGCCGCCACCGCGGGCACGGCCCGGCACGCCATGGTCGTCGACGAGCACCTCCGGCCCCTGTTCGCCTTCATGCGGGCTCTCCCCGTGCCCACCTCCCTCTTCGCCGCACCCGAGGACTGGGGGCAGGCCGCGCTCGGCGACCGGATCCAGCGAGCCGCCACCGAACTCGTCCTCCTGCTGCGCAGTGGCGTCGGCCGGTCGATCGCCGACAGCGCATGGACCGGCTACCAGCACCAGTTCGGCGGCAACGCCACCCGCGCCGAACGCAGCGCCGACGACGTCGACTTCACCACCGACCTCATGCGACTCGCCGCCGGCGGAACACTGTGATCGCGGGTGCCGGTCCCCGACCGGAGTGCTTCCGAGGGAACCGGGGTGCTTCCGAGGGAATACGGCACGTTTGCTAAGTGGAGGAGCCTCCGTTATCGTCGATCCCATGTAAACGGAGAATCCTCCGTTTTGTTGGCCGTCGTAGGAGAACCCATGCGCCACATCAAGCCCGGCCACCCGGGTCCCGACCTCTCGGAGGCGATCGCATGACCGCGCCCGCACTCACACCGCAGACCCCGCTCGGCACCGGATACGGCCCCGCGACGACCGCGGCCGAGGTCGTCGCCGGTGTCGATCTCACCGGCAGGACCGCGATCGTCACGGGCGGCTACTCCGGCCTCGGCGTCGAGACGGTCCGCGCGCTGCGCGCGGCGGGAGCGGAGGTCGTCGTTCCCGTACGGAACCGCGAGAAGGCGGCCGAGACCCTCGCCGGTGTCGACGGTGTCCAGCTCGAACCGATGGACCTCCAGGACCCCGCGTCGGTCGACGCGTTCGCCGGCCGTTTCCTCGACGGTGACCGGCTGCTGCACATGCTGATCAACAGTGCCGGGATCATGGCCGGCCCGCTCTCCCGCGACGCGCGCGGCTACGAGTCCCAGTTCGCGACCAACCACCTCGGCCACTTCCAGCTGACGCTCCGGCTCTGGCCCGCGCTGCTGCGGGCCGAGGGCGCCAGGGTCGTCGCGGTGTCGTCGTGGGGACACCGCCAGTCCGACATCGTCTGGGACGACGTGCACTTCGAGCGCCGCCCGTACGACCCGATGAGCGCGTACGGGCAGTCGAAGACGGCCAACAACCTCTTCGCCGTCGAGCTCGACCGGCGCGGACGCGACCACGGCGTGCGGGCGTTCTCCCTGCACCCGGGCAGGATCCTCACCCCGCTCGTACGGCACACCGACCCGGACCACCTCCGGCGGATGGGCATGATCGGGGAGAACGGCGAACCGATCATCGACCCGTCGCGGAACATCAAGAGCCCCGAGCAGGGCGCCGCGACGAGCGTGTGGTGCGCCACCGGCCCGCGGCTCGACGGGCACGGCGGCGTCTACTGCGAGAACTCCGACATCGCCCCGCTCGTCCCCGAGGGCGACGACCCCGTCGCCATCGCCGAGGAGCGGGTACGAACCGGTGAGTCCCTCACCTTCGGCGTCATGCCCTACTCGATCGACCCGAACTCCGCGACCCGGCTGTGGGACCTCGGCGAGAAGCTCACCGGAACGCGCCTCGACGCGTGACGGCGCGTCACCGGGGCCGGTCGGGGTCCGGGGCTCGGCCGGCGGGATCGCCGGCGAGAACGACGCGTACGAGACAGGCGAGGCCGTCGCGAGTTCGTTCCGGTGGCTGGTCGCTGAGATGCTCGATGAGATCACTGCGCACGGCGGCGAGCAACGCGTGGGCCAGGTAGTCGGCGTCGTCCGGCCGGTGAACCTCGGCGACGATCTCCGCCAGGTGCCTGTGCCACCGGTCGTACGTCGAATTCCGGTACGGGCTGCCGCTGCCGGCGTTCTCCAGGGCGAGCATCAGCGAGCGGTTCGCGAGCTTGAACCGCAGGATCGCGTCGAGCATCGCCGTCGCCCGCTCGACCGGGTCGGACGACGATTCGCCCGCGGCGAGTTCGGCGCGCAACCGCTCGCCGCGTTGCTCGGCGAGGGCCTGGAGAAGGCCGATCCGGTCACCGAATCCTCGGAACGGGGTCCCCTTGCCGACGCCGGCGGCGGCCGCGATGTCGTTCATGGACACGTCACCGGGATCGTCCGCGGCGTCGAGCAGGCGGGCCGCGGCGGCCAGCACCGCCTCCCGGTTGCGGACGGCGTCCGCTCGCTCCTTGCGCCCTGCCGCCGTCATGTCCCGCCCCTTCGGTTTGGCAATTCGGACCGCTGGTCCGTATATTAAATGGACCGGCGGTCCGAATTATATCGCGGAGCGTCCTTCGACCACGGGAGAGACATGACCGACACGACAGCCGCCGTCTTCCGGCGCGGCGTGGACCTGTTGCTCGCCAAGGACATGCGGGCCTACCTCGACTTGTGGCACGAGGACGCGGTGGCCGAGTTCCCCTTCGCGCCGCCCGGATGGCCGCGTCGCCTCGACGGGATCACCGCCATCACGGACTACCTCATCGACTACCCCGACAAGCTCGACATCGCCGAGGTCACCGCCCTCACCGTGCACGAAACGGTCGATCCGGCGGTCGTCGTCGCCGAGTTCACCGCCTCCGGAAAGGTCGTGGCCACCGGCAAGCCGTACGAGATCTCCTACATCGCCGTGGTCACCGTCGCCCACGGAAAGATCACCCATTACCGGGACCACTGGAACCCGACGGTCGCGCTCGAGGCACTGGGCGACGACCAGCTGGGCGTCGCGGCGACAGGCGCGACCCGATGACCGAAGCCGACACCATCCTCGTGACCGGCGCGACCGGCAACACCGGCCGGCGCGTCGCCGACCGGCTCATCCGGCGGGGACATCGCGTACGGACCGCGAACCGGAGCCGACCCGCGCGGCCGGAGGCCGCGCGGCGGCACGTGCGCTTCGACTGGGACGACCGGAGCACCTACCCCGCGGCCCTGGACGGCGTACGCGGCATCTACCTGATACCGCCGATCGGAGTCGTCGAGCCGGCGCGGCAGATGCGGCCGTTCCTGGACCTGGCCCGCGGCGCCGGCGTGCGACGGATCGTCCTGCTCAGCTCGTCGGCCATCCCGGCGGGCGGGAGCGGTCTGGGGGTGGTGCACACCGCCATCGCCGACATGTTCCCCGAGTGGGCGGTACTGCGACCCTCCTGGTTCATGCAGAACCTCGCCGACGACCACATGCACGCGCACAGCATCCGTGAACGAGGCGAGATCGTGACCGCGACCGGAGACGGCCGGGTCGGCTTCATCGACGCGGCCGACATCGCCGCCGTGGCGGTACACGCCCTCACCGACACGACCCCGCACAACACCGACCACCTGCTGACCGGCCCGCAGGCCCTGAGCTACGCGGAGGTCGCGGCGACCATCGCCGAGCTGAGCGGGCGCCCGGTCCGGCACCGCGCCGTCACGGTGGACGTCATGCGGCAGCTGCTCACCGACGCCGGCATCCCCGACCGCTTCGCCGTCCTCCTGTCCGGCATGGACCACGCCATCGCCGGCGGAGCCGAGGACCGGACCACCACGACGGTCGCCGACGTCACCGGTGACCGGCCGACGAGCTTCCGCGAGTTCTGCGCCGCCCACGTCCGGCGATGGCAGCCGGCCGGCTGAACGGCGCGGGAGTTCGGCGACGGCGGCCGGTCGGACGAACGGCGCGGCACCGTCACTCCTC
Source organism: Streptosporangium sp. LJ11 (assembly GCF_051918945.1). Classification (NCBI taxonomy): domain Bacteria; kingdom Bacillati; phylum Actinomycetota; class Actinomycetes; order Streptosporangiales; family Streptosporangiaceae; genus Streptosporangium; species Streptosporangium sp. LJ11. The sequence continues at coordinate 105,785 of NZ_JBPXMB010000019.1, read as the reverse complement.
GTCGAAGGCCCTGAGCAGGAGGTCGCGGTTCGCGGCGAGGTAGCGGATGTCGGCCTCGTACAGGTCGGCGTGGCCGCCGTCGATGTGGGACTGGAACGCCTCGTTGCCCCGTTTCGCCTGGGCACGCATGAAGTCGATGAGGGCGCGCAGCCGGTCGGCCACGATGTCGAGGAGCGCGGCGTCGGCGGGAATGCCATAGGCGCGGCAGAAGCGGGCCGCCCGGCGCCCCTGCTCCGCGGGGCTTCCGTAGCTGTCGGGATTGTCCGGCGAGTGCAGGGGAGCGAACCGGTAGACCGCGTACGCCACGTCCCACATGCGCGGGCCCGGGTGCGCGGCGTCGAAGTCGATGAGGCCCACGACCGTGCCCTCGCGCACCACGCAGTTGTACGGCGCGGCGTCGCCGTGGCAGATGACCTCGGCGGGCGAACGCGCGGGCAGCCACCACCGGTCGCCGGGACCGGTTTCGAACGTGGCGCTCGCGTCGTGGAAGCGGCGCAGCAGCATGGCCGCCGAGTCCAGGAGTTCGGACGTGCGCAGCTCGGAGGGGAGCGCCTGGTGCACCTGTCCGTGCAGGAAGGTCAGCACCTCGTCGTCGGCGTCGAGGCCCAGCGGCTCGGGGGCGCCGTCGAAGCCCCGCGCGCGCACGTGCCGCAGCAGCCGGTGGATCGCCGGCGACGCCGCGGAGGCCGGGCGGTGGACGGTGTCGCCGTACCGGCGCACCACGTTCATGCCGCCGCGGAGTTCCTCGCCCTCGGTCATACGGCGGGCTTTCTCGTACGATCCGCTCCGGTACGCCACACCGTCGCCGACACCAGCACGGAGGCCAGGACCAGAGCGCCCGCCGCGGCCAGGAAGGCCCACCGGTAGCCGCTGACGGCCGCCGCCGGGGAGGAGTCGCCGGCCTCCAGCGCCGCGCCGGTACGACCTATCGCGATCGCGGCGAAGACGGCCAGCCCCAGGGCGCTGCCCAGTTGCTGCATGGTCGTCTGCACCCCGGAACCGAGTCCGGCGTCCTCGTCGGTCACTCCGTGCAGCGCCGCGTTCTGCAGCGCGGGAAAGGCGATCCCCAGCCCCGCGGCGATCATCACCATGGCGGGCAGCACGTCACCGGCGTAACCGCCGGCGACCGACATCCTCAGCGCGACGTACAGCATGCCCGCGGCGCTGAGGACGAGACCGGCGCCGCTGGTGAGCGCGGTACCGAGCCGGGCGGTCAACACGGTGGAGAGCATCAGCCCGCCCAGGAAGGCCACGCAGAACGGCAGGTAGGCCAGCCCGGTGGCCAGCGGCCGGTAGCCGAGCACGTTCTGCATGTACAGGGTGAGCAGGAACATCGTCGCCGCCATCCCGCTGGCCAGCGTGACCGTCGCCAGGTTCGCCGACAGGCGGACGCGGCTCGCGAAGAAGCGCGGCGGCACCAGCGGCGAGGCGGCCCGCGCCTGCACGACGAGGAAGGCGGCCAGCGCGGCCAGCCCCGCGCCCAGAGGGAGGAGGGTGGTCGAGGCGCTCCACCCGGCCTGACCGGCCGACAGCAGGGCGGAGATGAGCGCGATCAGGCCGGTCGTGACGAGTACCGCCCCCGCCCAGTCCACCCCGCGGCCGTCACCGCCGCCCGGCCGCGCCTTCACCAGCCGCGGCGCGAGCAGCAACGCCACCGCGGCGACCGGCAGGTTGATCAGGAAGATCCAGCGCCAGCCCGCCAGTTCGGTCAGTGCCCCGGACAGCAACACCCCCACCGTCGCGCCCAGTCCGCTCAGCCCTCCCCAGATCGCCAGGGCGCGGGCCTTCTCACGACCGTCGCGGAAGGTCAGCACGATGATCGACAGGGCGGCCGGCGCTGCCAGCGCCTCGCCCAGGCCCTGCCCGAACCGGCTGGCCACCAGCATGCCGGTGTTCGCCGCGAGCCCGCTGGCCAGTGACGCCAGCGCGAAGATCGCCGTGCCCAGCAGGAACAGGCGGCGCCTGCCCCACAGGTCGGCCAGCCGCCCGCCGAGCAGCAGCAGCCCGCCCGCGGTCACGACATAGGCGTTGACCACCCAGGCGAGGTCCGCCGTCGAGGCACCCAGGTCACGTTGCAGCGAGGGCAGCGCGACGTTCACGATCGAGCTGTCCACGGTGAACATGAACTGCACCGTCGCCAGCACCGCCAGCGCGCGCCAGCGGCGCGGATCCGCCGCGCCGTCCCCGGCCGTACCGGTCACGTCGGCGGTGGCGGTCGTGTCTCGGACGGTCGTGTCTCGGACCGGTTCGCCCGACCGGGTGTCCTCATCCATGAGGTCCACCCCATCGCTCACCGGCGTGCGGTGTCCAACAAAACCTTCCCTTCTTGACAAGCGTTGCTTGTCGCTGCAGCGTGTGGGGGTGGATCTCGACCTTCGACAGCTTCAGGCGTTCGTCACGACCGCCGAAGAGCTGCACTTCGGACGGGCCGCGGCCCGGCTGTGCCTCACCCAGCAGGCGCTGTCGCTTCGTGTCCGACGCCTGGAGGAGACCCTGGGCGGATCGCTTTTCGTGCGCGGTCATCACCTCGTCGAGCTGACCGACCTGGGACGGCGGCTGCTGCCCCTGACGCGCCAGACCCTGGCCGCGGCCGAGGAGATCGTGGCCGCCGCCCGGCTCGACTGCCGTCCGCTGCGGCTCGACACCTTCCGCCCGATCGCCGGCTCCTTTCTGCTGCGCTGGCTGATCGACCTGGTCGACCTGCCGCTGGAACTGAGCAGCCGGCACAGCCTGGGGACCGCTCTGTCGGCGCTGCGGCGTGCCGAGATCGACGTGGCCTTCGGCCGGGTGCACGGCCTCGCCCCCTCCCGGTTGGAGGACCTGGCTCATCAGCCCCTGAGGTTCGAGCCGCTGTACGCGCTGATGTCACGCCGTCATCAGCTGGCGGCGCGGTCCCGCCTGCGCCCGGTCGACCTGCGTTCCTGCGGGATCTGGACACCGGCCCTGGCGGGCGCCACCGAGCTGGACGGCTATCTGCGCGCCTTCAGTGACCACTTCGCCATCCCTTTGGCCATCGGGCCGGCGCTGGCCACGCTGGAGCAGGTGGTGGCGCAGATCCACGCCCGTACCGACCGTGTGTGGCTGATCGACGCCAACGCCCAGACCGCCGACATCGCGGACACGGCGCTGATCCCGCTGGTCGATCCCACCCCGCTCTACCCGTGGTCGCTGGTCTGGCGGCGCCGCAACCACCATCCGCTCCTGAATCGGCTCCTGCACACCGCCACCACCACTGCCCTGCAGGAGGGATGGCTTCACTACGAGCCCACCGCACACTGGCTGCCGGCCGAAGACCTCGCCGCCGCGGCTGCCGGCCGTCCGTAAGGTGAGCTTCCCCTCCTCGTAGGACGGACAATTCTGGCCTTGCGCTTCCCCGGCCGTACTACCGGTCTTGCCAGGTGGCCTCGGCGCACAGGACGCGGGCCGCCTCGTGTGGTTCGGCGTCCCTGACCACGTAGTGGTTGGCGCGTCCGGTGAACCGCTCCGAACGGAGCACGGTCACGATGCCCGAGACGAAGATCCGGCGACCGTGCGGATCGCGGGCGTGCACCTGCCGGTCGACGGTGAGATCACCACTGGACGGTTGCCCACCGATGGCGTCCTCCCACCGCCAGAGGCGACGGCTGATCCCCGGCGACATGTCTCCCCTGCCTTCGTAGACCATGGAGAAACTACGGGAATTCTCCGGATTCAACTCCTCGGCGATGCGCTCGGCGTCGGACATCTCCCGCAGCTGCTCCTCCTGCTCATCCGGTTCATCGTCGGAGAAATGGTGCGGAAGGAGTTCCAAGGCCTCCTGCCGCGCGTAGTAGCGGTCGATGAGGGGATCGGCGAACCGGCCGGGCCGGTCCTCGGGACGGGCGACGCTCTCCGGCGTGACCTCGGTCCCGTCCTCGATCTCGACGCCCCGCGCCCGCAGCCACTCGTAAATCGTCACGCCCTTCCCGCGGAGCTTCTCCTCCTTCGCGCTCAGCCACTCCTCGAAGGTCCGCCGGGAAGGATCGACCCGCATCGCGGCCCAGTCCTGGGCGGCCGACACGGGCACGGGCACCGACCGGGGCCTGAGCGGTGGAGGCCGCAGCTCAGGCGAGAACGACGGGGGGACGTCCCCTTCCGGCGCCGGCATGATGTACGGCGCGGCCGGCAGGTGCAGCAGCGGATCGAACACGTCACGGATCGGCCAGAAACGCAGCAGCCACCGCTCCTCGGGGGCGTCCGTGTCCTCGTCCTCGTCCGTGTCCTCACCCGGCTCGCCGTCCTGGGTGAGCGACTCGAAGTGCATCGCCATCCCGTACTCGAAACACGGCGGCCCGATGAGGAAGTCGTGGCCACGCTCCTCCATCATCAGGGACAGGTGTACGACACCGCTGTCCGCCACGAAGGTCGCCTGGTCGACCGGCGTCCAGGAGCCCCCGGGGGGCGGCGGCTCACCGTCCCACGCCTCCATCCGGACATCCGCCACGAAGTGGTAGCCCTCCGGGCTGCTCCACTCCTCAAGGTCGGCGCCCGCCAGGGCGAACATCCCGTACTGCACGTAGACCTCTTCGTCGATGCTGCGGAGCATGCGTGCCATGCGCGTCCCTCGGTAGATCCAACTCCGGCCGGTCGGGGGCAGCCTGCCGCAGGCGTCCGACAAAACCACGCACACTCTCGATCGGCCTGCCCCCGGGCGGCCGTTCGTCGAGGGGGTGGGTGCGGTACGCCCCGGCTCGCGCGCCGTTCGGCTCGCCGCGGGCCAGGAGGTCGTGCGGAAGGTGGGTGTCGCACGGCCCAGGCAGATGCCGGTCTAGGTCATGTCGTACTCGTCGACGTCCAGGGCGGCACCGGTGGCGGTCAGGAAGCACCGCACGTCGAGGTCAAGGTGCCAGCCGAGCAGGTTGGGCTCCCGAGGTGACCCCGGATCCACGGTGCTCGAGAGGGATCGCGGAGGGTTCCCCTCATGCCCGTCGAGACGGCGCACGACCTCGAAGACCGCGCCGCCGTGTTCCGCGTCTTCGGCGCGAAGACGTCCGGCGAGTTCGGCGATGCGGCCGGTATGGGGCCGGAGCCGGTCCAGAACACGGGATACCTGCTCGTCGACCCGCAGGTCAGGCTCACGGCATACGATCTTCCAGCTGTGGCTGACCGGCCTGACCGGCTCGGCGCCGCGGCCTCCCCGGACCGTGACCTCGTCAGGCTCGACGCCCAGCCACCGCGCCATCTCCTCCGCGGAGGTGTACCGGCTGAACAACGCGAAGTAGACATACTGGTGGACGCGCATTCCGCGACATTACCGGCGTGCGGTGCCGTTGGCGCCGTGGTGGAGGAGGGCCGCGGTCCGCCGTACGCGGCGCCGCTTCGCACGGAGGTGATCCGTCCACGGCGGGCGGCGGGGAAAAGGGATCGGCCGCCGCGCACATCCTCGACCAGGCGGTGAGGGATTTTTCACGGTTCTCGAACGGATGGTGGTCGGCCCCCGGCCTGTACATGATGGACGAGCCGGAGGCGGCCCTGTCGTTCACCTCGTGCCTGCGGCTGCTCAGCCTGATGGACCGGGTACGCGGCGAGGGCGGCCAGATCATCTGTGCCACCCACTCGCCGATCCTCGCCAGCCTGCCCGGCGCCCAGACCCTCGAACTCGACGACCACGGGATCCACACCACCGAGTGGGACAAACTCCAAGTGGTCGACCACTGGCGCCGCTACCTGGCCAAGCCCGAGTTCTACCTGCGCCACGCTCTGGACCAGGGCGACGGCTGACCCCGGCCCTACCACGAGGGCAGCACCTGTTGAGACCGGCGCGACCGGCCAACGGCGCCGGACGAGCCCGAAGACGCTGAAATCACGTGACGCCGGACAGGTGGCGACGGTCAAGGCGCGGAGGCGTCGCCCCGCTCGGCGGAGACGAGCACGCTTGAGCTACAAGTCCAGCGCCGGGGCGTAGACCGACTGCTGCTCCCGGACGAGCCGGTCAAGGTCCAGGCGTACGCCGCTCATCGCTTCCACGGTCGCCAGGGCCGTCTCCCAGTCGCGATATTGATCGGGGTACGGCACGCCCGTTTCGGCGTCGGTCATCTTCCGTTCGGCGAGCATCCGGAGTGCGCCCAGGTAGGCGTCCAATCCCCGCGGGTTCTGGCCGGTGCATCCCGACGGCTGGGGATGCAGGATGTCCAGCGTGGTGACAAGAGCGCCGTCGGCGCCGTAGCACAACTCATTGGCATTGTTGATCAACCACCAAAAACCCCACGCTTGAGCGTTTTCGGTCAGCCTGGCCCACGCTCCCGGGGTGGTGGGCGAGAAACCGACGCTCGCTATGAGGATCACGCCACGCTCGCTTTGCTCCAGCGCCACATAGCCGGTGTCCGGCAGATCCACCGGAAGGCGCGGAACGATCGTGCTGGGGTCGGCACCCAGCCGGCACGCGACCTCGGTGACCGTCAGCGGCGTGTCACGACCCCGTACGACCATCCAGAACATCGAATCGGTGTTCATCAGGCCCCGCACCGCGGACAGGTCGCCAAGATCTTTCAAGAAGCGCGTGTAGTGTTCGATCATCTCAGGTGTAACCGGATCCACTGGTTTTCCACCCCTGTCGGGAGGTGCCAGGATAGCGATCACTCACGACAGTGGCCACGCCGCGGCATGTGTCGCATGCCGCATGGGCTCGGCCGGAGCCGTGGGGCGGCTTCAGTCCTGAGGTGATGTTTCGGGGGGCGGCGAGTTCGACCTCGAATCCGTCGGCGACCAGGACGGCCGGCAGGTCGTTCCCCCCTCGCACGGTCACTCGCGGTTGTTCCCGGTGGACCGGTGCGATGGTACGAGTCCATCCAGATCTCGCACCATCACACCGGTCCACCGGCCTTGTCCGGGTTCTCAGCCGGGTGAGCCGAGCTCGAACCAGATGACGGTCCCGGTGCCGTCGCGATGGAAGCCCCAGCGGGTCGCGAGGTCGTTGACGAGCATCAGTCCCCGGCCGCCCGTGGCGTCCAGCCCGGAGTTCCTTACGCAGGGGATCCGCGCGGAGCCGGGGTCCTGGACGGTGACGATGACGCCGTGCGGGAGGAAGGCCACCGTGACGACGAACTCCCCTGGCCGCTCGACCGGTCCCGTACCGTCCCACCCGGTGCCGGTATCAACTGGTTGGGCGGAGTGCTCGACGGCGTTGGTGGCGAGTTCGCTGGTGAGGAGCACGGCGTCGTCATGCAGCGGGTGGTCGTCCCCGAGGATCTCGGCGACGAAGTTTCGCGCGGGCCTGACCTGGTCGCGGGTGGCCCCGAACCGCTGAGAGATCACGGGAGACCTCGCGGGTACGTGACCCGCGTGACCCGCGTTATCCGAGGGCGTCGACCACCCGGGTACGTAGCCCAGGTGCGGCGACCATACCGCTCCCGCCTGGGTCGGTTCCGTGGCGCCGTCGGCTGTCGCTCGGAGCCGGTCAGCGAACACGCCGGCGAGCACGGAGAGGAGTCGCCCCGCCATCCCGGTCACCCCCCTTCCTCGTGATCGCGATGCTCTTCCCGCCCCCGGTCTTCCTTTCCGTCTCGCCCCCGGCGTCCCTTTCCGCGAACCTGACGTCCTCGGTGCCGTCGACACCTTCAGGTCGTGGCTCTGGAACGGCCGTCAGGCAGCCCGTCCCGGGGAGAGGACGCCGTGGCCGTTCACGCTGGTCGGGGGTGGGGTGTGGGCGGAAGTCCTCGATGTGCCGCATCCGCCCGACCAGCTCGGCGAAGGTGTCGGCCTCGACCAGGCCGACGCGCTCCCGGCACCAGGTGGGGGAGAGCGCCCACCAGCGCTCGGTGGCCTTGCCGTACCAGAGGCACCAGCCGGTGAACCGGAGTGCCAGCGCGCCGGTGTCGTCCTCACCGGGCTCACAGGAGAGGGGAGCGGGGAGGGTTTCCGTTGTTTCGGCGGTCGTTGTTGTGCCGGTCGTTTCAACGGGTGGTGGGCTCATGCCGTCACCCCTTTCCGGTACGACTCGCGCCTGCCCGGCCAGGGCCGTACACCCGGCGACTCCCGTCCGTACGGCTGCTGCCTGGACGAAGGCTGTCCGTACAGTTGCTGCCCGTACGGCGGTGCGGACATCGCGGCCGGTCGCGCGTGGCGTCCCCTGCCTGCGGGAGAACCGGCGAAGGGACGGCTCGTCGGGCGCGTGGCTACGGCGGTGGATGGATTCGGCGCGGCGGGCACCGGGTGTGCGGCCGGTACGGCCGAGGGCAGCCGACCGCAGAGCCCGAGGCGGCGCCGGGCCGTCATGCGGGTACGGACTTGGGCCGGGGTGGGCTGCTCCCACAGGTGATCGGGCCGATGCGGCAGGCTGGCGGCGTCATGCGCGTACGGGGGATGGCCGCACCAGCGGCAGCCGAGGGGCGAGGGCGGCTGCTCGGCATGCCAGCGGACCCGGATGATCTTTGAGGTTCTACTAGGGTTGGACACAGGTCGCACCTCCAGTGTGCGGTTGAGGTTCTGCCAGACGACGCCATTCGTCTGGCAGAACCGTTTTCTGCAACGTCCTCGGCCCGGTGATGGCACCGAATGAGCCGAGCTCTCTCTTGGCCCGCATCGGGCCGCCATCTTTGAGTGACTGCTCTGCGAGAGTTTCAAAAGGTGCGTTAGGTGAGAGTCACACCTAGATCACTCTGCGTGATGGATACTCTTCACATAGTGAGGGCAGGCCGCAGAATTTTCAAGGCCAAAATTTCATCGCCGGTATTGTCTAGTTTCGGCGGGCAGATTGTGCGATTCGCTTACTTAACACGTGAGAAGAGGGCAGATGACCGGTAGTCCGACCATCAAACGGCGGCGTCTGAGCGCCGAGCTCATCCGACTACGCGAGCAGGCGGGTCTCACCCACGATGAGGTGGCCAGGCGCTTGGAATGGTCGCGCGGTCGCCTCACCCACATGGAGCAAAATAAGTGGGTTCTGCCGGATATCGGTAACGTTCGGCTCCTGCTCGACCTCTACAGCGTCGTCGACCCCGCCGTACGTGAGGCGATACTCGATCTTGCTCGGCAGTCCCGAGAAAGAGGCTGGTGGGCCAAATACAAGGACGTGTTCGGTGGCAGCCTTCCCGGCTTCGAGGCAGAGGCCACCCAGATCCGTACCATCGAGCTCGTAACCATCCCTGGCCTGCTGCAAACGGCTGGCTATGCCACGGCGATCTTCCAGGCCGGACAGGTCCTTGATCAAACTGCTGTCCAGCGACGTGTTGAGGCGCGTCTGGCCAGGCAGGCGATCCTCAGCCGTGACAACCCGCCACAGATCTGGGCTGTCATCGACGAGGCGGCACTGAGAAAGATGGTTGGTGGTCCCAAGGTCATGGCGGAACAGCTCGGCCATCTTGCTGACATGGCGATGCGACCAAACATCGCTGTCCAGGTGCTACCTGACTCAATCGGTGCACATGCGGCGATGGGGAGCGGGTTCGTCATCTTGGACTTCATGGGGGAACTGGATCCATCGATCGTCTACCTGGAGACGCCGACAGACAATCTCTTCCTGGAGCGACCGGAGGAGATTCAGGCGTATACGCTCACTTTTAACCGGGTAGTGGCGGCAGCCCTGACCGTCGAGGAGTCTGTACGTTATGTGGCTGCCCTGTCTGATCAGCTACAGCAGGAATAGAGGCGACGGTGGATCGAATCCCTCCAAGGCTCATCTGGCGCAAGAGTAGCCAGAGTGCTCAGCAGGACAACTGTGTGGAAGTGGCAACCCTTCCTGACGGAGGCTGTGCTGTACGAGACAGTAAGGATCCGAATGGGCTAGCACTGAGCTTTGCCAGGGATGAATGGCATAAATTCGTTAACAGCGTCAAGGCTGGAGTATTTAATAATCTGGGCTGTTAATCAGAGGGTATTTGTAATCTTTGTGTAGCGGAGTCAACCGGCCGACAAGCGAGGAGAACGGGTAGCGGATAGAGAGATCAGCGATGATTCTCCTGGGAAGGCGTCGCTTTATGTAAGCTCCGATGATATTTGATGAAATTAAGGTCGATGCGATGCTTTGGGGTTACTCGAAGATCGTCAATGAGTTCCCCGGTAATCTCGTCGACGACTTGGAAATTATCATCGATCGTGACTGCTCCAAGATCAAACAATATGCGATGATTTGGGCATAGGCATAGAATATTGTTCAGTGTGTCTGGGCCGTTGTGGGGGATGCCCAGACCGCGAATGTGAGTAGTCTCGGCGTACCGTAGCCCTCCAACCGTTTCGAGTGCTATTCCGCATATCTGGCACTCGTTGTCGTACATCTTTTTAACTTGCTCAGATAGTTGCCGATCTTGGTAAATTCCGCGAGAAATTTGTTCCCATCGGTCAGGGGCAATGTGTGGCCGGGAGTGTTGGTGTTCTGTATTTGGATACTCTGCGTCTGATTCGTCGTTCAGGGCTTCCAAGCGAAACTGTAAAATTCTAAATCCATCCAAACCGATCGTGGACCAGTGGTCGGCGACGGTAAACAGGCCGTCGTAGCTGTATCCGGTAGATGGAGAGTATTCAGTTCCTGCGTCTGCTCCACGAATCACTCGGACAGGCAAGCGGCTCATCTGGCTGGCGATCAGGGCAGCGTTTCCGGGATCGTTTTCTTGCTGGTCAAATACCTGTTTCTTGGTATCAGGATCCCGGCCTCCGTGACCTGTATAGATGATGAGATCACCGTGATCTTGATCATCTTTATAGCCACCTGATATGCAGATCGATTCTGCACCGCCTGCGCGCTGAGTTCCACAAATCCCAGCTTGTAGAGGGCGGTGAACCTTCGCATCGTGCAACGCTTTCCGGTCGGGAAATTCTGTCCCTATCTCAATGCCGGGGATATGGCCGTAGCCGGGAGGGTTCGACCCCGAAGGAATAACGGCTCGATTATTGATGAGCTCTAAATGTCCAGCCGTATTGCGATTAAGTATTTGTGGCAATGGCCGCGCTTTGGATTGCAGTGCGCGATGGATATGGTTAAATATCTTGTCCAGCGACAGGCGCCTTGGATTTCCCTCAATTCCGTTTTTAAAAACCTCAACAAGTTCGGCTGTGAAGCTTGTATACAGCTCTCCGGGAGGTGCTAGGGATTTTTTTGTTTTTGAGGCTGAAGTTATTACGCATGTGCCTTCAATGTTTGCCTGATCCGACATGTTGTTTTCGTGGCCGGACATGGTTCCAAGGGCATATCCGCTGTAACAGCAATCCAGTATAACTACTCGCCGTCTTGCGTTACTATGCACGATTGCTCGTCGGATATGGTCATAGGCAACAGCCGTAAAAGCAACGCGCCTTAGGTCGCTATCCGAGTCGGTAAGCGTTAAATACAGCTCTCCGGCTTCCGAGTCGGCTAGCCCGTGCCCTGCGAAATAAACAAATAACGTATCAGTTGCTTCTTCTGCTGCTGTTACGATCGGATCGATCATCTCCGAATGCGTAGTTGGCTCCGGAATTACTTTGCAGTTTTGCGGCGGAAGTCCCCATGTTCTGTGATCACAGAGGGACTCTTTTATGGCTGCTAAGTTGTTGGCTACAGCCGGTAAATCGGGCATGTTCTCAAGGCTGTATTTGCTTGTTCCAATAAGGACCGCGCGCGATAGACGAGGATCGGGAAGCCTCACTCTGGATCCTTCTTAAAAGACTGAATTATCTTCTTCATTTTTTCCTCGTCGTCGCCCTCGATAGTAATCTCAAAATCCCCGCGCTTGAATGTCACTTTAGACTTTTCTCTGCGCGTATGCCTCCAGGCGAGATAAGCCAATGTGAGGTTAGCTACCTCGAAGCTATTGCTTAGAACTAGCTCGATAGCTTCTAGTGCGGTGCCCATCTCGCTTTCTTGAGGTGGGCTCCACCGCAGGGACACTCTTGCATGCTGCCGAATGTCTTCATCGTTCCGTAACCAATTATAGAAAGACTGTAGTTCCTTTTCGGCTTCTTTGCCGCTTATGCCTATTTGGATGGTGTTGGCAGTCATGTCATTTCTTTTTCGAATAAAGTAATACCGAAGTAGACCTCATGCATGACAAATACGAAAAATCACCTCATGTCAGATCATACTAAGATCACATGCTATACGCATGCTTGCCTCGAAGTGTAGGGATGTCCGATTCATTGCACTTGGCGCGGTGGCCAGTGCTAGCTTCGCTTGCTGTCAAGGACCGGCAGGTTTGTCTGCGTGGTCCCTGAAGCTTTGCTGTCGACCCTCTGCCTTCACGGACGTCACGTGACACGTTAGACGATCCGTTTGATCGGTCAGCTAAAAAGCGACAAATGCGCCATTAGATGGATGACGCATGCATCGCTGGGACAAACATCGCAGCTATGGCTTAGGGTGCCGGGCTATGAGTGACCTCGCGTCTGGCGTCTACGAGCAACTCGTCACCCACGCTCTTGACCAACGATTGCAAACGCTTCCAGATGAGTTGGTGAAGGTCATGCCTGTTGATCGCGTGGAGGCAGAGGACTATCTCGTCCGGCATATCGCCGGCCTGACGCGCCATGCATTACGTGCAGCCAAGTCCCCTGAGCAGCAGATCGACCGAGCAAACCACGTCGCTGAGACCATCATCAAGGCGTTTCTCGACACTAATGACGAAGGGGAACGGATAGCGCAGCCGGGGCAGCTGCTCACTGAGGTGCAGCAACCGTCGGGAGCTCCTGGGCGCCCGGAACCATTGATCCGGCCTGAGACCCCACTGTCTGCCAGCGCTCTCCTCGTAAACGGGCGAGGCCAGCCGAGCATCGGCACCGAGGTCATGCGGGAATTTGCGACCGCCGACCGGGTCGATCTGATCTGCGCCTTCATCAAGTGGTACGGCCTGCGTCTCATCGAAGGACCGATCAAGGAGTTCATCGCCAGGGGCGGTGAGCTCAGAGTGATCACCACGACATACATCGGGGCCACAGACAGGACCGCGCTGGATCGTCTGGTTGCACTCGGGGCTACGGTCAAGATTTCTTACGAGACGCTCAGCACCAGGCTCCATGCCAAGGCGTGGATGTTCCGTCGGAACACAGGCTTCTCGACCGCGTACGTCGGCTCGTCCAACCTGTCGAAGGCCGCGCAGCTGGATGGCCTGGAGTGGAACGTGCGACTCTCTCAGGTCGAACAGGCTCATCTGCTTTCAACCTTCACCGCCACCTTCGAGCAGTATTGGGCTGATCCAGCGTTCGAAGACTACGATCCGGCCCGCGATGGGGCTCGGTTAACTAAGGCGCTCAAGCGCGAAGGCGGGGCAGCCCCAGCTGAACTTCCTTTGGAGATCGCCACGCTGGATGTGCTCCCGCGCTGGTATCAGGCCGAGGCGTTGGAGGAACTCGAAGCCGAGCGTGAGGTGCATGGCCGTGCGCGCAACTTGGTCGTTATGGCGACCGGCACTGGCAAGACGGTGGTTGCTGCACTCGACTACCGGCAACTGGCCGCTGCTGGGAAGGTTGACAGCATGCTGTTCGTGGCTCACCGCGAAAGCATCTTGAACCAGAGCCAGGCCACCTTCCGACAGACCCTCCGGGATAGGGAGTTCGGAGAGAAGCTTGTCTCCGGTAGTCGGCCGAAGAGGTGGCGGCATGTCTTCGCCTCGGTTCAGTCGCTGGCCAATGTTAACCTCGATGAGCTCGATCCAGGCCGGTTCGACATGGTGATTGTGGATGAGTTTCACCATGCAGAAGCTCCTACATATCGACGGCTGCTAGAGCACCTCCAGCCGCGTTACCTCCTTGGTCTGACCGCCACTCCTGAGCGAGCCGACGGCATCAACGTTGGAGCGTTCTTTGGCGGACGGATCGCCTACGAGCTGCGCCTTTGGCAGGCGCTTGAGCAGCAGCTTCTTGCTCCGTTCCACTACTTCGGCATTCACGACGACGTGTCGTTGGCCGAAGTGGCTTGGCAACGTGGACGTTACGACGAAAAGGCTCTTAATGACCTCTACACCGGGAACCACGCCCGAGTCCGTCTCATTTTGCAAGCGATACAAGACAAGATTGCCCATCCTGGCGGGATGCGTGCCCTTGGTTTCTGTGTGAGCGTGCAGCATGCCAATTTCATGGCTGACCAATTCACTAAGCACGGCATCCCCTCCCTGGCTATAACTAGCGAAACGTCACGCGATGAGCGACGCCACGCCGTACAGCGCTTGAGGAAACGCGAGGTCAACGTACTGTTCACCGTGGACCTGTTCAACGAAGGTGTAGACATTCCAGAGGTGGATACTGTCCTCTTCCTGCGTCCTACGGAGAGTGCCACGGTCTTTCTTCAGCAGCTCGGTCGCGGTCTCCGGCGTGATCCAGACAAGACATGTCTTACTGCTCTGGATTTTGTTGGGCATCAGCGTGCCCAATTCCGCTTTGACCTGCGACTATCTGCGCTCACGGGAGTGCCCCGGCGTAAGATCCCCGAAGCATTGGCCAACCCCACACTTCCTGCTGGATGTCACCTTCAGCTCGACAGTGTGGTAACCGAGATGGTTCTTAATAACATACGCCGTGCTCTGCGTCTCTCGTGGAATGATCTGGTCGCTGAGCTCCGCTCGATGCCTGAGATCTCCCTCGCTGAATTCTTGACAGAAACAGGTCATGAGCTTGAAGACCTCTATCGTTCCGGTAGGGGAGGCTGGGCTGAACTGCAGCGCCGCGCCGAGAACCGTTCCGTGGCTGACGAGGAGACCGACCGTAGGATCGGTCGGGCCATCGGGCGTCTCCTCCATGTGGACGACCCCCTGCGGCTGGCTCAGCTCCGTGGTGACGACGTTACTGCTGATCCCCGCCTGCTCGCAATGCTGCACGTGGCTTTGCTCGGTGGAAACGAATCCTTCGATGGAGGAAACGCTGTCCTGAAACTTTTGACCGATCATCCTTATCGCGCTGAGGAACTACGCGCTGTTTCGTCAATTCTGGAAGAGCGCATGCATCGGGTCACCCGCGAGATCCATGGTCTGCCGCTGCGCTTGCACGCTCGATACTCCAAGAACGAAGCACTGGCAGCTTTTGGTGTCGACCGCCCTGGCAACGTTCGTGAGGGGGTCAAGTGGGTTCCCGAAGCCGTAGTCGACGCCTTCTTTGTGACTTTGCGCAAGACCGAGGGCTTCTCACCAACCACCATGTACAACGATCGGGCAATCAGCCCGACGCTTTTCCACTGGGAGTCGCAGAGCACCACGCGGACGTCATCACCAACGGGTCAGCGCTATGTCAACGGTGGTTCGACCGTGCACCTTTTCCTCCGCGAATCCAGAGAGGAAGACGGCTTCCTCGGTGCTCCGCCGTTCTTCTACGCCGGACCTATGACCTACGTGTCATCCGAAGGCGACCGGCCAATGCAGATCCTTTGGCAACTGACATTCCCGCTTCCCGCAGACATCTTTCACCAGGCCAGCCTTGCGGCTACCTGAGTAGAGGCGACGCGTTGGCGGTTGACTGGGTTCCTATCGTGAGAAGGTGCTGACGATAGGAGTTGACCTTGCGGCGGAAGCGGACCGGACAGCGGTAGCATGGCTGGATTGGTCTACCGACGGTGCCCGGGTCCGCGATCTCAAGATCCAGGCGGGCGATGATCTGATCGTCGAGGCGATCAAAAGTGCGGACAAGGCAGGCATCGACTGTCCGCTTGGTTGGCCGGACAAGTTCGTTGATTTCATCGTGGCTCACCGCACCGGGCACGTCGAGGTGCCCGGCGGAGTCGCAGGCATTGACTGGCGCAGAGACCTCGCCCTCCGCGTCACTGACCGGGTGACCTCGGAGCTGGCACTCAGGCCCTTGAGTGTCTCCGCTGATCGCATCGGCCACACCGCCATGCGCTGCGCAGCTCTACTCGCGGAGCTTGCCCGGCAAGGGCAGCCGGTCGATCGCAGTGGCACCGGTGTTGTGGTGGAGGTTTACCCTGCGGCATCGCTCAAATGCTGGGGCCTGCCCTACAACCGCTATAAACGCCTAGCGAATCGTGCCGGACTCGCGCAACTAGTCGATGTACTCCAGGAAGCGGCGCCATGGCTAGACCTGGGAATCCACGAACAGGTCTGCCGAACGTCCGATGACGCAATAGACGCCGTCATCGCCGCACTCGTCGCTCGTGCCGCATCTCAAGGTCTGGTGACCGTTCCGGCGCCAGACCAAGTTCGTTCAGCGCGCTCCGAAGGATGGATCGCGCTCCCCACCGGACCCCTGAGCGAGCTTCACCCAACTGGCTGATCAGCCATCTACGAAGCAGGCTGTCATGCGTCCAAGAAAGTGATGGCCGAGGTGATCAACGTTCGAGCTGTCGCGCCGTACCCGCCAGCTCAGTGAGCTCGGCGAACGCTTTGGCGTACCGCGCGGTCTCCCGTGGTTGGGTCACGGTCAGTTCGGCGGACAGAGTCTCCACCAGGACTCGTTCCCCATTGGAGGTCCAGAATCCGTTAGGGGCCAGATGACGCGGTCGATCTCCGCGCCAGTCCGCGTACGGGCTCACCGTGAGCGGGGAGCGCCAGGATGTCTGGCTGGGTCATTCCGGCGGCCCGAGCTGGGACCTGCCCGTCTGAGTTTCCCGGCCTGCCGGTCGTCCCCGAACTGGAGGTCTCTATGGGCGAACGCAGCCGGTACCACGCGGGCCGCGCCGACGAACCGGCCCGGTGCTGCACCGGTTGGGACCCCGATGAGCTTCGAAGCACGCCTCGGTGATGCCTCAGGGTGCTTCAGGACCGGCGCACACCGATTTGGAACGATCCATCTGCGAGCTTCGCCGAAGGGTGCCAGCCTCGTCGGACGATCTGGAAGGCGGAATGACGTGAGCGAGACTGCGGTTCGGCCGAACGAGACGACGGTGCCGTTGATGCCGTGCGCGTCGGTGGAGGACACCTTGGCGTTCTATGAGGCGCTGGGGTTCGAGGCCACCTACAAACAGAGCAAGCCCTATGTCTATCTGGCGCTGCGATGGAGCGGGTTCGACCTGCACTTCGGCCCGGCGCCCAAGGGGCTGGACCCGGCCCGGGAGGAGTCCGGAGGCTGCCTAGTCATGGTCGACGCCGTGGCGCCGTACCACGCAGCGTTTGTCGCGGCGATGCGCCGGGTCCACGGGAAGGTGCTGAGTTCCGGCCTTCCGCGGATCACCCGCTACCGGCCGGGCGCGTCCCGGTTCACCCTGATCGATCCGTCCGGCAACTCGATCATTTTCATCCAGCGCGACGAGCCGGTCGAGCTGGAGTACGGCGGTTCGAAGAAGCTGACGGGCCTGGCCAAGGCGCTCGACAACGCCCGGATTCTGCGCGAGTTCAAGAACGACGATCTGCAGGCTTTCCGCGCGCTCAAGTCCGCGGTGCGCAGGCACGGCGCGGCCGCCCCGGTGGTCGAGCGGGGCATTGCCCTGTGCCACCTCATCGACCTGGCCATGGTCCTCGGCGAGCCCACCGATCCATGGGCCGCCGATCTGCGTGCTCTGGGGCTCACCGTCGACGACCGGCGGCGCATCGAGTCGGAACTCGGGTATCTCCCTGGGCTGCAGGAGTGGCTTCCCTGAAGAACACCGTACTGCCGCCCGGCCCGCGCGTCCCGTCGGCGTTGGAGCGGCGTCCGCGATCTTCAGTCAGGCCGCTCCGCGCCGCCGAGGTCGGCCAGGCCGATGTCGCCGTCGGGCAGTTGCTGGATGTCCGGGTGGGCACGCAGGCCGTCGAGCATGAGCGTCAGGTAGCGGTCCACGCTGCGCTGGGTGAGCTCGGCGCGCAGGCCGGGGATCGGCCGCAGCAGCAGGGCCATCATCAGTGTCAGGTCGCCAGCGTCCACGTCGTGGCGCAGGTCGCCGTCGGCCTGGGCGCGGCGGACGAGCCGGTCGAGGATCTTCAGCAGGGTGTGGCGCAGCCGCCGTTCCTCGGGGTCGGTGTGGAGCTGCTCCCAGGTGCTGGTGAACCAGATCGACAGCCAGGTGGCCAGCCGCAGCTCGGCGGCGGCTCGGCGGATGAAGCGCGACAGCGCCCGCCAGGCGTCCGGCTCCTCGTCCTCGGCGTCGCGCGCGATGGCGACCACGCGGTGGAAGCCGTCCAGCGCGACTCCGCGCACCAGCGCCTCCCGGTCGGGGAAGCGGCGGTAGAGGGTGGCGGTCCCGACGCCGGCGCGGCGGGCCACCTCCTCCATCGGCACCTCGGCGCCGCGCTCGGCGATGAGTGCGCGGGCGGCCTCGATGATCTGCTCGCGGTTGAGCCGGGCGTCGGCCCGGAGCTTGCGGCCGGGACTCTCGTTTTCCACTCCAGCAGTATACGGATGGGTCTCTTTCATTTATGTTAGATAAGTGGCGGATCTTCTTTCACTTAGGAGGCGGAGATGACCATCGACTCGATACTGCGCAGGATCGGTCACCACGGGCCCGTGGCCGCCGACCTGGGGACGCTGTTCGCCCTGCACCGGGCCTGGCGGCAGGCCGTGCCGTACGAGAACCTCGACATCCAGCTCGGCAGGCCGATCAGTCTCGAACCGGACGCGCTGTTCGACAAGCTCGTGCGGCGGCGACGCGGCGGCTACTGCTACGAGCAGAACGCCGGCCTGGCCATGCTGCTGCGCCTCGCGGGCTTCCAGGTGACGATGGTGGAGGCCGGCGTCCTGCGCGCGGCCCGGGGCGAGGCGATGTGGGGCAACCACAACGCGCTGCTGGTCGACCTCGGCGGCCGTCGCTGGCTGGCCGACGCGGGCATCGGGGACGGCTTCGTCGAGCCGCTGCCGCTGCGCGAGGGGCCGCACACCCAGGGGGACCTGACGTACCGGCTGGAGCGGCTCGACCCGGACACCTGGCGCTTTCACCACCACCCCGGCGGGACGGTCGCCTCCTACGACTTCCGGCTGCTACCGCGCGAGATCGCCGACTTCGCCGCCCGCTCCCGGGAAATGTCGACCTCCGCCGAGTCGGCGTACGTCACCACGCTCATGGCCGCCCGGCCGATCACCGGTCACACGCTGTTACTGCTGTCACGCACGCTGCGACGGCTGGGCGCCGACGACAGGACGTCCCGGACCATCGGCGACGCGGACGAGTTCGCCAGGACGCTCTCCACGGACTTCCTCGTCCCGCTCGACGACCTCGGCCGGAACGGCGTCGCCCGGCTCTGGCACAAGACAGGCACCCAGGACGACCTGTGGCGCGCACGCGTGAGCGACACTCCCTGAATTCAGTACGGCGCGGGCGCTGTCATCTCCCGTCGACATTCCCATCGAGAGGGACAGAAGCCGGACGGCCCGGAGCCGATCCGTCGATCAGCTGACACGGGCGGCGATGGTTCGCGCGCACACCAGGGACTCGGTATGCGTCGTGTCCACCTCCACGCCGTAAACCACGCCGTCGTGAACCACGTCCGCCTGCAACGCGGCCATGCCTTGGATTCGGTCTCCACGTGCGACCTCGCGGCCCGCGGCGACCGCGGCCTCACATCTCACACCGACCCACAGCACGTCCAGCTCGTCCAGAACCCTCTGCCACCGCCGCTGGGACGAGGCTCCACCGAGAAAGACGTCGTCGATGACGACCCTGGCGCCGGCACGGGCCATGGCCGCGACGCCCCGCATCCAGGCCGTCTGCAGCGCCATGAAGTCCGCTCCGACGCTCACCCCGCCGTCAGCCGCGATCTCGAGCCCCTCGTCCGACGCCCGCATCCTCGCGGGCATCGCGTCGACGAGCGAATCGACGCCGAACGCCAGCCACGGATCAGGAAGAACAGCCTGCAGGCACCGGACGATCCCGGACTTCCCCGAGCTGGAACCACCGTTGATGATGATCATCTGAGTCGCCACCTTGCCACGGTAGAGCCTCTCCCACACGGCCCAAAGCGGATTTCGGCCGACCCCGCCCCGCCGTCACGACCCGGCGAACGTTGCCGCCGCGAGGTCGGGGCGTCCGGTGGCGTCAAGATTTCGGTGCGGGCAGGTAGAGATCCGGTCCGCGGCTCCGACTCCCTACCGAGCGGGTCCCATTCAGGGGGCCGCCGGAACAGGAGCGAAGCGACATGACAAAGGTGACGGCACAGATGTCGGTCTCACTCGACGGCCACTACGCCGGCCCGCGACACAGCGGCGAGGCGAGGGACTGGCTGGAGTCGGCGGAGGCCGCGGGCTTCTTCCGGGTCACCCGGTGGGTGATCGACGCCGCGGCCTGGCGTGAACGGCAGGGCTTCGCGGGCGGCGAACGGGACGTCAACTCCGACATCATGGCCGAGACGTTCGAGGCCGCCGGGGCCTACGTCATGGGTCGGAACATGGCGGACGGAGGCGAGGTCCCCTGGGGTGACGAGCCGCCGTTTCGCGCGCCGGTGTTCGTCGTGACCCACCGCCCCCGCGAGACCTTGGTGCGTCAGGGCGGGACGAGCTTCACCTACGTGACCGACGGCATCGCCAGTGCCGTGGAGCAGGCACGCGCCGCCGCGGGGGACAAGAACGTGGCGGTCGCCGGAGGGGGCACCCTGCTGCGCCAGGTCATCCAGGCCGGTCTGCTGGACGAACTGGAACTGCACATCGTCCCGACCGTGCTCGGCAGGGGGATGCGCCTGCTCGACGCCGACCTTGGTGCGGGCCTCGGTCTCGACCTCGCGGAGAAGGAGGCGATCGAGCTCACGCCCACCAGGGTGATCCACACCCCCGAGGTCACGCACATCCGCTACACCGTCAACGGGCGGGCCGCCCTCGTCCTCGACGACCGCGGTAGTGGCAGCGGAGTGAACGCCCCGTAACCCTCCAGATCGATCAGCACGCCTTCCTGGCGTACCGGTGGTCACAGGCTGCCGGGATGAGCCGTACTCGGCGGGCCGTCGGCGCCGTCGTGGGATCCGCGGTGGGCGCCCCTTTCGAGTTCGGGCTCTCCGGGCCATGCGTCGCTGTGTCCGACTGGCGCATACCGTCGACGAGGAAGAAGAAGCGATATGAGTGAGCGAGAGAGCTGGCAGGAGCTCAGAGATCGCCGGATGGCCGAGCCGGGTGCGGCTGAGGCTTACGAGGCCACGCGTCTCGCCCATGAGCTGGGCAAGACGGTCCGGGCCATGCGTGAGGGGCGGGGGGTGGAGCCAGGACGAGCGGGTGCTGCGCCTGCCGGAGCCGGTTGATCTCGCACGTCGTCTGGCCGGGTGAACGACCGGCGACGACCGTCAGTGACTTTCCTGGCCGCCGCTTTCCGCCCGTACGCCGAAGGGGTTGTCGATGGCGTACCTCCAGTACCCGTCCTGCCCGCGTCGGGCGACGTCGGTCGCGGTGCCCTGGATGTGCACGGGCCGGCCGTCGCGGGACGTGCCGTCGATGACCCAGTCGACGATCAGCAGGGCGAGGTCGCCCGTGGTGTAGACGTGCCGTGGCCGGACGGTGATCGGCAGTCCCAGGGCCAGGAACCGGCCGTTGGCGGCGTCGATCCGCTGTCCGGTCAGCGGTGAGCCCGGCTCCGGGACGAACACGGCTCCGCTTTCGTAGACCTCCGCCACCGCCTTCGCGTCACCGTGGTTGAAGCGCTCGGCGAAGACCGCGGGCACGTCCTCGGGGCGTTCGGCCAGCTGTCGCATCATCGACCTGTTTCCTTCCGGTCGGGTAGAAATCACGGTCAGGTAGACATCGCGGTCAGGTAGAAACCAGTCAGACGCGGCAACGCTAGGAGGCGCCTTCGTGGCTCACCAAACGGTTGGTTTCCCGGGCCTGCCCGACGACCCTCGCGCGAACGTCACCGAACCCACCCCGTCATGCCCGGTGGAGATCACTCTGGCGACCCTGCACGGGCGCTGGACGACCCTGCTCATTCGTGAGCTGCTGCGGGGCGACCGTACGTTCAGCGAGCTTCGCCAGGCGCTGCCCACGCTGTCGGACAAGGTGCTGTCCGATCGGCTGGCGCACCTGACCGCGGCAGGTGTGCTCGATCGCCACCGCCGGCCCGACTGGCCGCCCCGGGTGCGCTACAGCCTCACCTCCCACGGGCGTGACCTCGGCCCCGTCCTCCAGGCGATGTGGGACTGGGGTGCGCGGCACCGGCCGCCAGGCACGTGAATCGCTTTGATCGCCGTCGCCCTCGCCGGTCTGCTCCTGGAGGAACGACCGTGACCGCCCATGGCACGCTCGCTCGGTCGAGCGACTTCCATTGCAAAACCGCTTCAGGGGCGGGGAGACTCGCGGTGCCAGGTCTTGCTCCAGCCGCGACCGGAATGGCCCCCGGCCGCCGCCCGGCATTTGGGGCAGACCCGCCGTATCTTCTCGGCGGCACCGCCTGACTCGGGGAACACGTCCGTCCACGGAACGTGGTGGAACCGCCGCAGCCGCGACCGGCTCAGAGCCAGGCCGCACAACGTCTGGTTGGTTCCCGGCCGCCAGGCGTGAGCCTCACCCGCCGGCAACCGCGTGCCGTCCTCGTCCTTCCATTCACCGGAAGCCGCGACCGAGGGTTCGCCACGTGCCCGCATGGTCTGTCTCCTTTCCGCATCCACCTTTCCCTGCCCACGAGGGGCGTCATGTCCTGCGGACGGTACGGAAAACTTCGTCACGCCACTGCGGCGGTCGTTGCGTCGATCCCGGTCGTCTTCACCGCGATGAGCGACGACCTGGCCGCTACCGTGCCGATGACATGAGGACCGACACCTCCCAGACTCGTTGGAGCATCGGTCCGTCCCGCCGGGCACCCCGGAACGGCCACGCTGAATTTGTCCGTCTGAGCTGAGTGCCGGACGTGGTCGGGGCCGCATCCGGGAGCCTCAGGTAGCGGTGTCCATCATGGCGCGGAGGATTCGGGTCAGCGCGGCGACATCCTCCGGGGCAAGGCCGGAGACCAGGCGCTTCAGGGTCGCCGCGTGGTCGGTGAGCGTGGCGTCGATGATCCGCCGGCCTTCGCCGGTCAGCGTGACCCGGAAGCTGCGGCGGTCGGCGGGGTCGAGACTCCGCTCGACCAGGCCGGCGGTCTCCAGCCGGTCCAGCCGGCTGGTCATGCCCGCACGCGACATCATCAGGGTCGCCGACAACTCCGAGGGGATCAGCGAGTACGGCGGGCCGGAGCGGCGGAGCGCGGCGAGCACGTCGAACTCCCCGCGTCCGAGACCGTGACGGGCGAGCATGCCGTCCACCTGCGTCTCCACGACGCGGGTGAGCAACGCCAGGCGGCCGAGGACGTCCATGGCCGAAAGATCCAGATCGGGGCGTTCGCGCCGCCACTGGTCGAGGATCGCGTCGATCGCGTCTCCTGGGCTGGTATCGGCCTCTCCTGTCATGTCATCGGATTCTATTCGACAGAAGATAGTTAGCAGCCGTACTATCCGACCACGAACTAGTTTTGAGGAGCGCCGAGTGACAGAGACCGATTCCAGCCACGGCCGGCCGGTGCTGGTGCGGGCGGGCGAGGCCGAGATCCTCGGCGACCCGCCGAACACGATGGAACTGCTGGCGGACGCCGAGACGACGGGCAGGCTGGTCAGCGCGATCCGCACCAAGATCGGGAAGGACACGGACGGGCCACCGCCGCACTACCACAACGAGGCGCCGGAGATCTTTTACATCGTCGACGGCGGCCTGCACGTCCTCACCGGCGACCAGGTCGTCACGGTCGAGACCGGCGACTTCCTGCTCGTGCCGCCCCGGACCCCGCACGCGTTCAGCACCCCCGCGCACACCGGCGTGGACATGCTGATCTTCAAGCCGGGAGCCGAGCGATTCGACTACTTCCGGCTGGGAGACCGCGTGCGCCGCGGGGAGGCGAGCCCACAGGAGATCCTCGGCTCACAGGACCGCTTCGACAACCACTTCCACGACAGTCCGGTCTGGCGCCGCTTCCGTGACGGCCGGGCGCGGGACCGTCTCCTCACCCTGCCGACCCACCACGACACGGCTTCGCCACCCCATCGCGACGCGACTCCGTCACCCCCGTCACGGCGCGGTCCCCGTCCCTGACATGCGTGCCACTGAGGGAAACGCACGGTGGAGGTGACGGCACATCCCGTCGATCGTGCCGGCGGTCTCGTCGCTGACCGGTGGCGCCGCCAAGCTCGTGGGCGCGCGCCATGCGCGACGATGCCGAGGCGGGTCGCGTTTGTGTCGGTGGTGGCCGTTACAGTCGCCGATCACTGTTGCCCTTTTGCCGAGGACTGTCGAGGAGACCGCATGACCGAGCCCGACGTGACGATGGCCAGGATCGGCCAAGGTGTCGAGCTGGGCCGGCGGGGTGAACGAGAGGCCGCCCGGAAGCTGTTCTCCGAGCTGTGGGAGGAGATCGGTGTGACGGGCGACCCCCTGCACCGGTGCGCTCTCGCTCACTGGATGGCCGACGTCCAGGACGAGGTGAAGGAGGAACTGCTCTGGGATCTGCGCGCCCTGGAGGCTGCCGACCTGGTCACCGACGAGCGGGCTCGGCAGGCGGGTGTCGCCGGTCCCGTGAGCGGTTTCTACCCTTCCCTGCACCTCAACCTGGGTGACGCCTACCGCAGGCTCGGCGACCTCGACCGGGCGCGCGACCACCTCGAACGCGGGCGTGCCGCCGTTGGCGCACTCGGTGACGACGGGTACGGGCAGATGATCAGGCAGGGCCTGGACCGGCTCGCCGGGCGGCTGTCAGCCTTCTAGACGAGCGGGTCCCGCGTTCGATCGACGGGCTGGGCGGTGGCCCGGTCGTGCCGGATGGCGGCGGTCGGTACCAGGACGCGCCCCAGGTCACCCGGCGTGGCAAGGGCCCGACCAATGGAGGCAGATGGGAAGCCGGCTCTTCGCATCGAGCACCACCCGGCCGCCCAGCGGTTCCCGGAGCCGGACGACGCCCTCGCCGGATGCGCCGACGCCCGCGCACAGGCCGTTCCCGCGCTCGCGGACCTCGATTCCGAGGACCACGACGTCGTGCCGCTCGTCGGTCCGCAGGTGCACGGTCGGCCTCTTCCAGCCGAGGCAGATGCCGTAGTCGTAGCTCACCCGCAGCGTGCGCTCGTCGAGCACCTCGAAACCGCGGAAGTCGGGAGCCAGGTGGTCACCGATGGCGTCCTCGACGGTGCCGAGCGTGGCCCGGTCGACCGCGACGTGGTCGATCGGGCCGGGCAGGTTGGAGAAGTACAGCCGCCACGCCGGGACGGTGGCCATGCCGCGCAGGGTCCGCAGGCGCATGGTCGTGAAGATGGCGGCGGTCATCTTGTATGCCAGATCGTCCCGGACGGAAGCCTCCATCTCGAAGGGGGACAGTGCGATCAGCGCCTGACGTGCGCCGATCACGGGGACCCGCATGGTGGAGCCGTCATCCCAGTGAATCCGCGCCTCCTTGGGAATCGCGGGGAGCGGGCCGGCCACGGCGAAGCCGTACTCCTCGTCACTCGAGATCTGCTCCTCCACGTCGTGCGGCATCTGGCTCAGGTCCTCCGTCGGGACGAAGCCGTCGCGCCAGATCTCCGCCGCGCCGCTGGTCCGCCAGGTCCAGACGGCGCGGGCGGCGTGGTCATCGAAGGTGAACTGTCCGACGAGGAGGTGGCCGCTGCTGAGAAGCAGGGTCACCATCAGGAGCGTCAGGAGTAATCGCAGCATCCGAAGATTATCGAGGCCCCCAGGGCCGCCGCGATGATCGTACGGTCGGGTGTATGAGCGTCGAAGATCGGAAGACCGACGGCGAGGGGAAGCGCGCCCGTCGTGCAGGGCGCCGGGCGTGGGGACGGGACACGCCGGACGGAAGCTCCGGCGAGCCTTCGAAGTCACGGCCGCGCGGGTGGGTTCTCGCGTCGGCCGGCGTGCTGGTGGCGGGGCTGACGGCGTTCCCCGCCGTGGTGCCCAACACCGTGGGCAATCTCGGCAGCCTGCTGGAGACCTTCCTGCCCTGGGCCGGCCTGGCCGTTCCGGTGCTGCTGGGTCTGGCGCTGCTGCGCCGCTCGGCCCTCGCGACGGTGTCCCTGGTGCTGCCCGCGGCGGTCTGGGTCGTGGTGTTCGGCGGGCGGGCGTTGCCCGCCGACCGGGCGGCGGGGGGCGACCTGACCGTGCTCCAGCACAACGTCGGCGAGGAGAATCCCGACCACGAGGGGACCGCGCTGGCCCTGGTACGGGCCGGGGCCGACCTCGTCGCCCTGGAGGAGCTGACGCCCGCCGTCCGGCCCGTCTACGAGAACGCCCTCGCGTCCGGCCACCCCCACCGCGCGGTCGCGGGCACCGTCGGCCTCTGGTCCAGGTATCCCCTGGCGGACCCGCGGCCGGTGGACATCAGGCCTCCGGGCGTCGGGCCCGACTGGAACCGCGGGCTGCGGGTCACCGCGCGGACGCCGCACGGGGACGTGGCCGTGTACGTCGCCCACCTTCCCTCGATCCGCATCCGGCCGCCGGACGGTTTCGGGTCAGGCCGCAGGGACGAGAGCGCCGCCAAGCTGGGGGCGGCCGTCGCCTCGGAGAAGCTGGACAGGGTCGTCCTGCTGGGCGACCTCAACGGCACCCTCGACGACCGTGGCCTGGCCCCGCTCACCTCCCGGATGGTCTCGACGCGGAGGGGGTTCGGTTTCAGCTGGCCCGCCGCCCTCCCTCTCGCCCGGATCGACCACGTCATGACCCGTACGGCGATCCCCGTCGCGGCCTGGACCCTGCCCGCCACCGGCAGCGACCACCTGCCGCTCGTCGCCCGCGTCGATCTCTGACGCCCGCGAGAGGCCGTGTCGATGCCGTTCACCCCGTTCACGCCGTTCATGCCGTTCACGCCGTTCGCTTCGGGCTCCGGCCCCGCCGGTGACGGGATCCGCGCCCTTCCGGGAGGCCGGGCCGTCAGGCCTCGGCGATCCGGGCTTGGTTATGCTCGGGCGGTGAGCTCCCCGAGAACGCTCGTGCTGTGGGACATCGACCACACGCTGATCGACGCCGGCGGTGTCACCGCCGACACCTACGACCACGCGTTGCACGCCACCACCGGCCGCCGGATGGAGCACTCGGTGCAGGTGGCCGGGCGGACCGAGCGGGCGATCATCACCGAGATCTTCCAGGCGCACGACGTCGAGGTGTCGGACCGGCTCCTCGACTCCTTCTACGTCGCCCTCGCCGAGGCGTTCGTCGTGCGCGAGGCCGTCATGCGGGAACGCGGCCGGGCCCTGTCCGGAGCGCGCGAGGCGCTCGCGGCGCTGGCGGAACGCCGGGACGTGGTGCAGTCGGTGCTCACCGGCAACACCGAGCCGGTCTCGATCGGCAAGCTCACCGTGTTCGGGCTGGAGGGCTTCGTGGACTTCGAGGTGGGCGCGTACGGCACCGACCACGAGGACCGCGCCGCGCTGGTGGCCCTCGCGCAGCGGCGCGCCGCCGGCAAGTACGGGGAGCCCTTCACCGCGCGCAACACCGTGCTGATCGGTGACACGCCGAACGACGTCCGCGCCGGCCATGAGGGCGGAGCGAGGGTGATCGCGGTGGCCACCGGCTTCAACGACGCGAGCGTCCTGGGCGAGGCCGGTCCCGAGCTGGTGCTGGAGGACCTCGCCGACACCGACGCCGTCGTACGGTCCGTGCTGGGCGTGCCGGACCGGGCGAGCGGCGACCGTTAGACCGAGACGGCCGTAACCGCCCGCACCACCGACCACCGGCCTGCTTCCGAGGGGCCTGCCCGGCTCGGTTCCCCGGCCGGGGAGCCGGCGGGGGAACCGGTCAGTCCTGTACGGGACGAGCCGGAGCCACGCGGGGTCAAGCCGGGGTCACGCGGGGACCGGATCAGTACGGCGAGCCGGTGGACACCGCTCCGGTGTCGATGAGACGGACCAGTTCCGGAAGGACGGTGCCCAGGGGGGCGTCGACGGTGAGGGTCGCGTAGTCGTCGCCTCGGGTCGGGCCCTGGTTCACGATCGCCACGGGGATGTCGAGTTTCGCGGCGTGCAGCACGAACCGGCGGCCCGACATCACCGTCAGCGACGACCCGAGGACCAGGAGCAGGCGCGCGCCCTCCACGAGCGCGTAGCACTCGCGCACCCGCTCCGCCGGGACGGTCTCCCCGAAGAAGACGACGTCGGGCTTCAGCATGCCCTCCTCGCACGCCCGGCACCCGACCACCTGGAAATCGTCGATCTCCTCGTCCGGTAGCTCGACGTCACCGTCCGGGTTGATCGCGGTGGGCCGGGCGCCGAACCGCGGGTTCGCCTGGGTCAGGCGACGGTCCAGCTCCTCGCGCGGGCTGGAGTGGCCGCAGTCCAGGCAGACCACGTCCCGCAGGTTGCCGTGCAGCTCGATGACGGAACGGGCGCCGCCCGCCTGGTGCAGGCCGTCGACGTTCTGCGTCACGATTCCGGACACCAGGCCCCGCCGCTGGAGGGACGCGACCGCGTGGTGGCCGCTGTTCGGCGCGGCCCGGGTCATCGCCCGCCACCCGATGTAACTTCGGGCCCAGTAGCGCCGCCTGGCCACCGGGTCGCCGGTGAACGTCTGGTAGGTCATGGGGGTGTGCCGGGTCAGGGTGCCGCCCGGTCCTCGATAGTCGGGGATCCCCGACTCCGTCGATATCCCGGCGCCGCTCAGCACCACAACGTCACCCTCGGCCAGCAGTCCCGCCAGCGTGCTCGTACCGTCGCTCACCCCTCCATGCTGCCCCACCCGCACGGGCGGGGCGGCCTCGGGTCCTGCCCGCCGCCCACCGTCCCGGCGGCCCCGTACGGGTGCCCGGTCCGTGGACCCGGTGGTGGTGATCGTGCCGACCTCGCTTGACCGATCACCGTGCTCGGGGCTCCACCCCTCGTACCGCGCGGGAGGGAACGGCACGCGCGTCTTGGCGGGCATCCGTATCGAGGAGGTGAGAACCTTGCCGGAAACTGTCATTGGAACGAGTCAATGGCGTCATGGGCATTGTTCGCGGCCGGGATTACTGTGACGGCGTGATGGGATTCGAGATCGAACTGGACAGGCGCGTCACCAACGCCGACGGAGGGATGTTCGACGGCGACGAACTGCTCGCCGGTTTCAAGGAAGGCCGGTTCCGGCTCCTGACCGACGCCCGCGACGCGGACGAGGTGAAAGACAGTGGTGAATCCATCGACTACTCGAACGTCGAGTTCGTCACCGACCCGTTCGACCAGTTGGCGCCGGGTGACCCGGTCGGTCCCTTGCTGGCCGGACTCAGAGGGGTCGCCGACGTGCTGTACTCCCCGAAGGGGAGGACCTCCCTGGTAAAACTACTGTCGTTGCAGAAACTCGGTTTCTGGGTGACCCGAACCAATGGTGCCGGAGCTTTCGTCGAATCCGACCTCAGGATCGCGGGGCCCAAAAAGAAGGTCTACATGGTGTCCGACAAAGGGGTGGAAAACCTTTTCGTGCACTATACGGTCGGGGTTCCGATCGGCAAGCTCGACGAAGCCCTGCGTTGGATCGGGCAGAAGGCGCGCGCGGTGGGCAAACGCCCCTTCGCCAAGATCAGCTGTGTTCGCGCGGCACATGCCGGGACCGCGGCCGAGATCATGTTCACCCAGTGGGCCGGGCGAAGGCAGATCGCCGTGACGGAGGAGGAGCGCACCACGCTCCGCGGATTCGTCGCCCTGGTGTACACCCAGGTCGCCGCGATCATCGATCACTCGTACGTGGAGGGTGCGGGACAGATCAAGAACAAGGCCGTCGCGCTGTCGCGCGTCCCTTTGCGAGAGGTGGCGAAGACGCTCCCCGAACAGGTGCAGTGGTTCCTCAAGGAACAGGCGTTCGCCACCCTGCTCGCGGACACGGACGACGCGGAGCTGAAGGATCTGAACGCGTTCGTCGCCGTGCAGGTCGCGAGCGCGCAGCGGCACAGGGAGCAGCGGTACGCCGACGCCGAGGCCGACCTCGCCACGATCCTGGCCGACATCGCGGCGGCCGAGGCCAAGAATTCCGATGACCCGGAGGACGCCTGGGATCTCTCGGAATTGAGGGCGAGCGCACGCGATATCACTCTCAACCGCGACTATGTCGACCAGGCTCTGAACGAATGGCAGAACCTGGCGGGATTCCTGCCCTCGTACAAGAAGGTCTACCAGGAACAGCAGGACCCGAAATTCGGATTCCCGTGGTCGATTCTGGATGACGCGCTCGTCCCGGCGCTTGAGGGCAGGGCGATCAGTGCCGCGCCGACCGGTAGGGAATCACCCGGGGACCTGTTCGAGGCCGGCGCGCCCGAGGGGAGCGAGAACGGTCCCGACGGCGGCCCGATACGTGACCTGGAAACCCTGACGACATGCAATCCCGAGGAAGATGAGGACACTGCGATATCGGAGGTGAACCGGCTGACGGTGGGCGCGTTTTTGAACAGCGCGCTGCTCCTTCCCGGCGTGCCCACCGTTTCCGTGGAGCGGGTCTTCGGCGGGATGAAGGAGATCCACGAACCGGACCACTACCTGGCCGGCGGCGTGTCATACCGCCTCGTCCCCCTCGAACTCCGCGCCCACGGCGACGAGGAGGTGAACTGGAAGCAACTGGAGGTCGATATCCGGGAGATCATCGGCTTCTCTCACACGCTGTTCCCGGCTCCTCCGCCAGTCCATGCCCCGGTTCACGCTCCGGTCCATCCCCCCGCGCAGCCCCCTGGTCAAGCCGGCCCCGGCAAGCGCCAGGCCACCGACCCCCCGGCGGGTGCCACACCACCGCCGACGAAGATCATCAGAATCAACCAGGACACGCCGATGGTGACGGAGAACGACCACCCGCAATAGCGGCGCCGGTGTCGTGGATCCTCCCGTGAATCCTCCGGGCCGCCCGGCGTGACGGGGACGGGCGGGCACCGGGCGAATCGCCCGGTGCCCGCCCTCACCCGATCGGCAGGCTTCCGGTACGTGGCGCGGTCGCGAGCTCGCGGAGTCCGTCATGTGCCGGTGTGCTCGTCGCCCCGTACGAGCAGCGTGCCGAACGCGACGGTGAAGAAGGAGTCGAAGGCGCTCGCCGAACGGTCGGCGCGGGCCACGACGAGGGTGCCCTCCCAGGCGCCGAGAAGGAAGCGGGCCGTCGCCTCAGGGTCGAGATCGGGGCGTACCGATCCGGCGCGCCGGGCCTCGGTGAGCGTCGCCGCGATCAGGGCGGTCCACTGCTGGAAACTCTGGTGCACGGCCGTGCGGATGACGTCGCTGCGATCGGCGATCTCGGCGCCGAAGTTACCGATGAGGCATCCCCGGGTGAATCCGTGCCGCACGGTCTCGTCGCGGAGGAACTCGAAGTGCCTGCGCAGGCGGGTGAGGGGTTCGACCTCGCCGTCGGCGAGATCCTCCATGCGGAGCCCCGCGCCGTAGTGCTCCAGGGCGACGACGGCGAGGGCTTCCTTGCTGTCGAAGTGGTTGTAGAAGGACCCCTTCGGCGTGCCGGCCGCGTCGGTGATGTCCTTCACCCCGGCCGCGTTGTAGCCCCGGATGTGGAACTGCTCCAGCGCGGCCCCGACGATCTCCGCGCGCATGCTCTTCCTGGCCATGGTCGCCCCCTCACCCCCAATATGTCCGGTCGTCTTGGGTGCCGTCAAACCGGGGAGGCGACAGCGCCCACCGCGACATGACGCTGTTGACACTTTTAAGACGACCGGTCATATTGAAAACGCCCGGGGCACCTCCGGGACCGTTTCGCCGGCCGCCACGGTCGCGAAGCGGGCACGAACCCCTGTGAGGAGAACGATGTCCACCTACCGTGCCTTCGAAGTGACCGGATCGCGGAAGTTCGAGCTCGTGACCCGCGAGCTCAGGCAGCCGCCCGTGGGGCAGGTCCGGATCCGGGTCGAGAGCTGCGGGGTCTGTCACACCGACTTCCTCGCCGTCGAAGGAGTCCGGGCCGACCCGGAACGGCCCGTCGTCCCCGGCCACGAGATCGTCGGCGTCATCGACGCGGTGGGCGAGGGCGTGACCGGCTGGCGGGTGGGGGACCGGGTGGGCGTCGGGTTCCTGGGCGGTCAGTGCGGCGAGTGCGACCCCTGCCGGAGGGGTGACTTCGTCAACTGCGCGAACCAGCACCAGGTGGGGACCACCGTGGACGGCGGCTACGCCGAGGTCGTCTTCGCCAGGGGAAGCGGGCTCGTACGCATTCCGGAGGGCATGAGCTCCGTCGAGGCGGCGCCGCTGCTGTGCGCCGGTCTCACGACGTTCAAGGCGTTGCAGCAGGTGGACGGCCCCCCGGGAGCTCTGGTGGCCATCCAGGGGATCGGGGGTCTCGGCCACCTCGGCCTGCAGTACGCCGCCAAGCTCGGTTACCGCGTGGCCGCCGTCGCCCGGGGAACGGGCAAGGCCGCGCTGGCGAGGCAGCTGGGTGCGGACCACTACATCGACAGCTCCCGCGAGGACCCGGGTGCCGCTCTGCGGGAGCTCGGGGGCGCGGCCGCGATCATCGCGACGGCCGCGAGCGGTGCCTCGATGACGGGGCTGGTCTCCGGGCTCGCGGCTCGCGGCCGCATGGTGGTCGTCGGAGCCGCCCTCGACCCCATCTCCGTCAACACCGCGGACCTCATCTTCGGGACCCGCACGCTCAGCGGGAGCCTCACCGGCAGCTCGATCGAGAACGAGGACAACCTCGCCTTCAGCGGGCGGCACGGTATCCGCCCGATGATCGAGACCGTGCCGTTGGCGGAGGCGCCGAAGGCGTACGAACGCATGATGAGCGGTGAGGCCCGGTTCCGCGTCGTCCTCGACGTGGCGGCGTGAACCGGGCGGGCGTCTCGATTCGAAAGGACGGCGTTCGCGGAGAGAAAGGCTGTCGAGATCGGGTTCCGGGCTCCGACTCCTTCGTGTGAAAGGGTGCCCCTCTCCGCCTTCCGCGAAAGGGCGCCGCGAGGACACCCGGCCGGGGACACACGTCCGCGGGCCGCGTCTCACCCGGAGGAGAGCCGATGTATCCCGCGAAGGTGGAAAGCCTGAAGTTGCCGGGCGCGCGTCTTCACTACGAGGTGCGGGGCTCCGGCCCCGTCCTGCTGACGATCCCCGCGGGCCCGATGGACGCCGAGGCGTTCGCGGAGGTGGCGGGACTTCTCGCCGGCAGGTACACGGTCGTGACGTACGACACGCGCGGCAACTCGCGCAGCGTCTTCGACGGCCCGCCCGAGGACTGCAGCGTCGCGGACCACGCCGACGACGCGCACCACCTGCTCGCCGCGCTCGGCTCGGAGCCCGCGTACGTGTTCGGCACCAGCAGCGGCGCGCTGATCGGGCTCGACCTGGTGGCCGCGCATCCCGGTCAGGTCCGTGCCCTGGTGGCCCACGAGCCGCCGGTCACGGAGCTGCTCGACGAGGCCGAGCACCATCGCGCCGAGGGGCGGAGGATCCACGAGACCTTCCTCGCGGAAGGGGCCGACGCGGCGCTGGCCTCCATGATCCGGAGCGGCGAGATGGACGGCGACCGGGAGGAACCGGAAGGTCCGGGGCCCGAGGGGGAGCCGGGTCCCGGGACGCCGGAGACGACGGCCCGGATACGGAAGAACGTCGAGTTCTACTTCGCCCACCAGTGGCTGCCGCTCATCGGCCACCTGCCCGACATCGCGGGACTGCGGACCGCGCCGACCAGGATCGTCGTGGCCGGTGGCGTGGAGTCACGGGAACAGGTGGCAGGTCGGGCGGCGGCGGCCCTGGCCGGGCGTCTCGGCACCACCGTCGTGGACTTCCCCGGTGACCACGGGGGCGGCCTCGCGGACCGGCCCGCCGAGTTCGCCGAGAGGCTCCACTCGGTTCTCGCCGGCGGGGAGGAACGGTACGCGGCTCGCGGCTCGTCGGGGCCGTCCTAGCCGGCCGGCGGCGGGGTGGGCGCGGGGTCCCTGTGGTCGCGCCCGGGGACGCGGGTGCCGGTGGTCATGCGGTCTCCTTCGTCATGCCGGGCGGAACAGCGGGCTCGGTGTCCGCCGCTCCGGCTGACGCCGAGCCGTGCAGGCGTTCCCCCTGGTCGTCGAGCTGCCCGTCGAGGCGCTTGCGGAGCAGCCCGACCCAGGAGGCGGGCAGCACCTCGGGGTGGTCGAGCAGGCGCCGGGCGGCAGCCCGGTCGGCGCGGTCGACGTTGAGCACGCGGTGCGCCTCGGCGGCGGTGATGCCGTGGCCGGGACGGAACAGTAGGTCGAGGCCGTCACCGGCCTCCAGCCGGCCGGGGCGCAGCACCCGGCAGTAGAAACCGGTCCTGCCGCTGCGCTGGGTCAGGACGGCCAGGCCCGCGATGCCGTGGTGGGCGGCCAGCTTGTAGCAGGGCCTGCGCGGCTGGGTCACCTGCAGCACGGCGGTGCCGACGGCGTAGACCGAGCCCAGCACGGCGTCGTCCTCCACGATCCCGGAGATCGTGAGGTTCTCCCCGAACGCGGGCGGGGTGAGGTGACCGATCCGCCGGGCCCATGCCCGATAGTGCTCGACGGGGTAGAGCAGGAGCGCCTTGTCCGGACCGCCGTGGTGTTTCCGGTCCCCCTGCTCGTCGCCCGTCACGCCGAGCCGGGTGACCTCGACCGGCCCGTGGACGGGGCTCTTCCCGATGCCCGACGCCACGGTGCGTCCGTGCCAGGGCAGGGGGCGCACGACCCCGGTGGACACGACCAGCACCCGTCCGGCGGTCACCACCGCTCACCTGCCGTGGCCGGCGGGTGCTCGGCCCAGCTGGGCATTCGCCCTTCGGTGCCGGCCGCGGGCAGCGCCGGCGTGATCGGGCCAGGGCCCTCGAACGGGACGCGCCTGCTCACCACCGCGTGCATACGGGCCTCCTCTTGGTCGGGCCGATTTCGTTGGGCCGCTTCGGGGAAGCGGTACGCGCCAGGAGCTGACGGGGCGGGACGCGGGCGGCGGGCGAGTCGCCCGCAGCCCGCCCCCGCCTGGTCAGCCGGCCTTGCGCAGGGCGACCTTCGGGAAGTCGACGGGGACCGACAGTGCGACGTTGACGTAGTTGGTGAAGAGGTTGAGCGCGACGTGCGCCACCAGCTCCACGATCTCCTCGTCGTCGAAGCCGGCCGCGCGCAGCGCTTCGACGTCGGAGTCGGTCACCTGCGCGCGGTCCTCCACCAGCTTGGCGGCGAATCCGAGCGCGGCGCCGACGCGTGGGTCGTGCGAGTGGCCCTCCTGGGCCCGGCTCATGTCCTCCGCGGAGACGCCGGCCTTGCGGCCCAGGGCGGTGTGGGCGGCCAGGCAGTACTCGCAGCTGTTGCGGTCGGCGACGAGCACGGCGATCTGCTCGCCGAGCCGGGCGCCCAGGCGCCCGCCGCCGAGGGCTCCGAAGCCGGCCCACATCATCTTGAGCGCGGCCGGCGAGTTGGCGACGGCCTTGAACATGGCCGGCGTCGTGCCGAATGTCGCGGTGATGTCGTCCAGCAGAGGCTTGGACTCGTCGGTAGCGCCCTGAGCGTCGATCAGTTTGACACGGGACATCGGGTGGTGCTCCTGTCATCATCATCGAAGATGGGTGAGGTGCCGTGAACGTGCACTGCCTGCGCGCACGTCTGAATGTCGAGACCGGAGGTCTCACGGTCGTAATTGAGGCCGGGCACCAGAAACGTCGCGACGTGGGCATGGCGAACAGAGTCCGCGCAGGTGGCCGCCCTGGAAACGCTTGGCTCAATCAACCGTTAGCAGTACTATCAATGCTGAACGGTGCCACGTCAAGCCAAAGTTAGGAGTG
The DNA here is from genome assembly GCF_051918945.1 of Streptosporangium sp. LJ11. Lineage (NCBI taxonomy): Bacteria > Bacillati > Actinomycetota > Actinomycetes > Streptosporangiales > Streptosporangiaceae > Streptosporangium > Streptosporangium sp. LJ11. The sequence continues at coordinate 70,397 of NZ_JBPXMB010000019.1, read as the reverse complement.
CTAAACATGACTGAGGGCTTCGACGCGATCAGCGAGCCTGTCGCCAGGCGCGTGACGAGCGGCCTCTCCAAGATCGGCATGGTGCTCCGGAGCAGGGCATGGAAGGGGGCCGGGCCCGCGGGCGTGACACCGACCCAGGCGCAGGCCCTGGAGCTGCTGCGCGGGCGGCCGACGAGTCTCGGCAGCCTCGCCGCCCGCCTGGGCGTCTCGGCCGCGACCGCGAGCAACGCCGTGGGCACGCTCGTGGACAAAGGACTCGTGGTGAAGGAGCCCGGGGCGAACAAGCGATCCGTGACCCTGCGTCTCACCCCGGCCGGCGAAACCACGGCGGATCGGGCGAGCGAGTGGCCCGGCTTCCTGAGCGGCGCCGTCGAAACGCTCGACTCCCGCGAACAGACCGCCATGTTACGGTCGCTGATCAAGCTGATCCGTACGTTGCAGCAGAACGGCGACATCCCGCCACAACGCATCTGCGTCACCTGCCGCTTCTTCCAGCCGTACGTCCACGCGGACTCCGCGAACCCTCACCACTGCGACTACCTGAACGAACCGTTCGGGGATCGGCATCTGCGCCTGGACTGCGCCGAGCAGGCCGACGCCTCCCCCGAGCAACAACAGCTCGCCTGGCAGCGCTTCACCTCCGCGTGGACGGCCTAGATCACGGTTCGTCGCTCCAGCGGAACCATGCCTCGCCGTTCTGGATGTGAAGCAGGAACTCTGTCACCGGACGATGAGGTCCTATCAGGCGCACCGCTCGCGTGATCTCGTCATAGATCGCTTCCCACCGCTCGTAGTCCTCGTCGAGAGTGTCGAGCAACGCTAGTTCCTGCTGGAACAGCGGTTCCACGTCAGGGAACGCGGGCCCGGCAACGAACCGGCCGCTGAGCCACGGTCCATCCGCGTCCACGATCGTGATCTCGCCGACCAGGTCGTCCTGACGCATCAATCGCCATACCTCGCCACTGGAGCCCACGTACCCGGCCGATCAGGTTGTCGGCCAGGCGTACTCGAACTCGGGCAGTTCGAAACCCTGCGGGAAACGGCACATCCGCTCGTCCGTGCGGCGGGCGCCGTGTCGTTCGTAAAAGGCGATGGCGCGCGTGTTCGCACGGAGCACCTCCAGATAAACCTCCCTGCCGGGGTGCTCGTCCGCCGCCCATGCCAGCCCTCGCCGCAGCAGTTGCGTTCCGATGCCTGAACCGGTGCTCCCCGGCCGCACGTGGAGGTTGTCAAGGAGGATCCGCCCGCCGGGAGCCGGAAGCAGGTAGACGAAGCCGGCCAGCTCTCCATCGCCGTCGCGAGCGACGAACAGCCCCGATCCCCGTACGGGCGAAGCCAGCCGTTCCCGCCACAACACCAGCCGATCGTCGGCCAGGGGTCCGTTCAGGAAGCCGTCGGGCATGATCCCCGCGTACGCCGAACGCCAGCTGTCCACGTGCAGAGCAACGATGGGGAAAATGTCATCAGCTATGCCGCTCCTCATTTGCATGGCAGAGAGCGTCCCATATAGGACGAAATGAGACGTGCGGTGCCCTGGAGGGTGACCGTCCAGCGGTGACCTGCCGAGCCGAATGGTCGGCGCTGAGGCAATCCCATGCTCTGAACCTCATGCGGGCCCTGGCTCGGGATGCGTCAGAGGAAGTCGCCGGCGTGGTCGGCCGCCCACCGCCGGAACGGGGTGGCCGGCCGCCCGGTGAGTTCCTCCACCGTGGAGGTGGCCGGCTCGGGGGAGGTCACCATCTGCGCGTACGCGTCGATCATTTCCTCCGCCGCCGCGGGCGGCCAGCCCTGGTCGAGCAGCCCGCGCAACGCGACCTCGGGCGAGAGCTCCTCCCAGCGGACCGGCCGGCCGACGGCCTCGCCGATGACGGTCACCTGCTCGACCTGGGTCAGGGTCTCGGGGCCGCTCAGCACGTACCTCGCCCCGGCGTGGCCGGTGCCGGTGAGCACGCTCACCCCGGCGGCGGCGATGTCACCCTCGTGGATCAGCGCCCTGGAGGCGGCTCCGTGGATCCAGCGGACGGTCCCGGTCTCCCGGATCTGCGAGGCCCACATCAGGGTGTTGGCGGCGAACCCGTCGGGCCGCAGGAACGTCCACTCCAGCCCGGACCGCTCGATCAGCCGCTCGACGAGGGCGTGGGAGCCGAGGATCGAGTCCGGGTCCTGCTCGGGCGCGCCCGGCACGGGGTCGGGGACGCCGCGTGCGGAGACGTAGACGATCCGGCGGGCGTGTCCGGCGATCGCCTCGATGGTCGCGGGCGCCGCGTGGTCGGCCGAGAGGGTGGGCCAGACGAGGAACACCGACTCGACCCCGTCCAGGGCGTCGTCCAGCGTGGCGGGGTCGGCCAGGTCGCCGCGTACGACCTCGGCGCCCTCCGGGAGGGTCGCGGACGCGGAGTCGCGGGTCAGCGCGCGCACCGCGACGCCCGCGTCGAGGAGTTGGGACAGGGCCTGCCCGCCGACCTTGCCGGTCGCTCCGGTGACCAGGATCATGCGGATCTCCTTCGATGGTGGGGATGTCCAGGCCAGCCTGCGACCTCACCTTCGGTTGAAGTCAAGCGGACGCGGCGAGGGCCGGACGCGCCCGGGGAGAGGGCCCGGCCGGGCACTCCCGGGCCGGCGGTTCTGTCGGTGTGTCCTGGCACGATGCGGGAACCGGAAGCCCACAGCCACTCCGTACGAGGAGGTTCACATGAGGTTCATGCTGTCGCTGTTCGATCCCGAGGGTTACTGGGACTCGGTCTCCGAGGAGCAGATGGGGGCCGCGCTGGACGAGCACCGGGCGTTCGCCCGGTTCCTCGAGGAGCGCGGGATCCACTTCTCCGGCGAAGCGGTGATGCCGGCGAGGGAGGCCGTGACGCTACGCCCTTCCGATGACGGCGTGCTGGTCGCGAAGGCCCCCTTCGCCGAGCGGAGGCAGGACTTCGCGGGCTTCTACCTCGTCGACTGCGCGGATCTGGACGAGGCCCTGGAGCTCGCCGCGCGCTGTCCGATGGGTGCCGGCGTCGAGGTCAGGCCGGTCTGGGACGCGCCCTCCTGAACCGCCGGGGCGGGTCATGGCGATGACCGGCGGCCGCGCCGGACACCCGCGACGCCCGGCACCACCCGCACGCGTACACCGTGCGGGTGGTGCCGGGCGTGCGGCGGGGTTCAGCGTACGGCGGCCTCCTCGTCGTCCGTGACCACGGCGCCGCTGAACTGCGCCGAGTACAGGCGGTGGTAGGCGCCCCTCGCGGTGAGCAGCTCGTCGTGGGTGCCGTGCTCGACGATGCGCCCCGCGTCCATCACCAGGATGAGGTCCGCGTCGCGGATGGTGGACAGCCGGTGGGCGATGACGAAGCTGGTGCGGTCCGAGCGGAGCGCGGCCATGGCGTGCTGCACCAGGACCTCGGTGCGGGTGTCGACCGAGCTGGTGGCCTCGTCCAGGATGAGCAGGGACGGGTTGGCGAGGAAGGCGCGGGCGATGGTCAGCAGCTGCTTCTCCCCGGCGCTGACGTTGCTCCCCTCCTCGTCGATCACGGTGTCGTAGCCGTCGGGCAGCGTGCGGACGAACCGGTCGACGAACGTGGCGCGCGCGGCGGCCTGGAGTTGCTCCTCGGTGGCCCGCGGGTTGCCGTAGGCGATGTTCTCGCGGATGGTGCCGCCGAACAGCCAGGTGTCCTGGAGCACCATGCCGATGTGCGAGCGCAGGTCGTCGCGGCGCATCGCGGTGATGTCGACGCCGTCGAGGGTGATCCGTCCCGAGTCCAGCTCGTAGAAGCGCATGACGAGGTTGACCAGGGTGGTCTTGCCCGCGCCGGTCGGGCCGACGATCGCGACCGTGTGCCCGGGCTCGGCCACCAGGGACAGGTCCTCGATGAGGGGCTGCTCCGGGTCGTAGCTGAAGGACACGTGCTCGAACTCGACGCGGCCCCGCCTGACGGTGGGAGGCACCGGGACCGCGGGGTCCGGGGCCTGCTCCTCGGCGTCGAGCAGCTCGAAGACGCGCTCGGCCGAGGCCACCCCCGACTGCAGCAGGTTGGCCATCGAGGCGACCTGGGTGAGCGGCTGGGTGAACTGCCGCGAGTACTGGATGAACGCCTGCACGTCGCCCAGGCTCATCGACCCGGTGGCGACCCGCAGGCCGCCGACGACGGCGATGGCGACGTAGTTGAGGTTCCCGATGAACATCATCGTCGGCATGATGATCCCGGAGACGAACTGGGCGCCGAAGCTGGCCTTGAACAGCTCCTCGTTCCGCTGCCTGAACACCTCCTCGACCTCGGGGCGGCGTCCGAACACCTTCACCAGCTCGTGACCGGTGAACGCCTCCTCGATGTGGGCGTTCAGGGTGCCGGTGTGGGCCCACTGCGCCACGAAGTGCTTCTGCGAGCGCTTCGCGATCTGCGCGGTGACGACCATCGACAGCGGGATGGTGATCAGGGCGATCAGCGCGAGCAGCGGCGAGATGAAGAACATCATCGCCAGCACGCCGATCACGGTCAGCAGCGAGGTCAGCAGCTGGCTCATCGTCTGCTGCAGGGTCTGGGACACGTTGTCGATGTCGTTGGTGACCCGGCTGAGCAGCTCGCCGCGCGGCTGGCCGTCGAAGAACCGCAGGGGGAGCCGGTTCAGCTTGTCCTCGACGTCCTCGCGCAGCCGGAACACGGTGCGCTGCACCACGTCGTTGAGCACGTAGCCCTGGATCCAGGCGAAGGCCGACGCCGCGACGTAGATGCCCAGGACCCACAGCAGGACCGTGCCCAGCGCGCCGAAGTCGATGCCCCGGCCCGGTACGAAGTCCTCCAGCCCCGCGAGCAGGTTGGCGAAGTTGTCGTTGCCCGACGCGCGGGCGGCGGCGATCGCCTGCTCGGGGGTCGTGCCGGCGGGCAGCTGCTTGCCGATCACCCCGGTGAAGATCAGGTCCGTCGCGTGGCCGAGGATCTTCGGTCCGATGACGTTCAGCACCACGCTGGTCACGGCGAGGGCGATCACGACGATGAGTTTCGGGCGGTCGGGATCCAGGCGCCGCATCAGCCGACGCGCGGACGGCCCGAAGGTCATCGATTTCTCCGCGGGCATCCCGGCTCCCCCGAAGGGGCCGCGGCCGAAGCCGGGCCCTCCGGCCGGAGGGCCCGGGGGGCGCGGGGGGCGCGGTCGCGTGGTCGTCGTGGGCCGGTCGCTCATGCTGCGGTCTCCGCGGCTAGTTGGGACTCGACGATCTCGAGGTACGTGGGGCAGGAGTCCAGCAGCTCGTCGTGGGTCCCCAGGCCGACGATCACGCCGTCGTCCAGGACGATGATCTGGTCGGCGTCGGCGATGGTGGAGACCCGCTGGCCGACGATGACGACGGCGGCGTCGGCGGTGTGCGGGCGCAGGGCGGCCCGCAGCCGCGCGTCGGTGGCCAGGTCGAGGGCCGAGAACGAGTCGTCGAACAGGTAGATCTCGGGCTTGCTGACCAGCGCCCTGGCGATGGCGAGCCGCTGCCGCTGCCCGCCGGACACGTTCGTGCCGCCCTGCGTGATGGGCGCCTCCAGGCCTTCGGGCATCGCCTCGACGAAGTCGCGGGCCTGGGCGACCTCCAGCGCCTCCCACAGCTCCGCGTCGCTCGCGTCCGGGTTGCCGTACCGCAGGTTGCTCGCGACGGTGCCGCTGAACAGGTACGGTTTCTGCGGCACCAGGCCGATGCGCGTCCAGAGCGTCTGGGGGTCGAGGTCGCGGATGTCGACGCCGCCGACCGACACCGTGCCCGAGGTGGCGTCGAACAGCCGGGGTATCAGGGAGATCAGCGTCGTCTTGCCGGAGCCCGTGCTGCCGATGACGGCGGTGGTCTGTCCCGCGTCCGCGCGGAAGGAGATGCCGGACAGCACCGGTGCCGCCGCCCCCGGGTAGCGGAACTCGACGTCGCGCATCTCCAGCTCGGCGCGCCCGCTCACCTGCCGTACCGGGTCGCGGGGCGGCGTCACCGACGACTCGGTGTCGAGCACCTCGACGATGCGCTCGGCGCAGACCGCGGCGCGCGGGATCATCATCGAGATGAAGGTGGCCATCATCATCGACATGAGGATCTGCATCAGGTACATGAGGAACGCGGTGAGGGCGCCGACCTGCATCTCGCCGCTGTCGACCCGCGCGGCGCCGAACCAGAGCACGGCGATGCTGGAGACGTTGAGGATCAGTATCACGGTCGGGAAGATGAGTGCGGTCAGCCGTCCGACGCGCAGCGACGTGTCGGTCAGAGCCTGGTTGGCCTCGGCGAACCTGCGGGTCTCCTCGCGCTCGCGGACGAAGGCGCGCACCACGCGGATGCCGGTGAGCTGCTCGCGCAGCACCCGGTTGACCGTGTCGATGCGGTCCTGCATCGCGCGGAACTGGGGGACCATGCGGGTGATGATCAGGCCGATCGACACCAGCAGCGCGGGGACGCAGACCAGCATGAGCCAGGACAGGCCGAGGTCCTGGCGCAGGGCCATGATGATGCCGCCGACGCCCATGATCGGCGCGGCGACCAGCATCGTGCAGGTCATCACGACGAGCATCTGGACCTGCTGCACGTCGTTGGTGCCGCGGGTGATCAGCGAGGGGGCCCCGAACTGGGAGACCTCCCTGGCGGAGAACCCGCCGACCTGGTGGAAGACGGCCGAGCGGACGTCCCGCCCGAACCCCATGGCCGCGAGGGAACCGTAGTAGACCGCCGCGATCGCGCAGGCGATCTGCACGAGGGAGACGAGCAGCATCCAGCCGCCGGCGGACAGGATGTAGCCGGTGTCGCCGGTGGCGACGCCCCGGTCGATGATGTCGGCGTTCAGGCTGGGCAGGTACAGGGAGGCGATGGTGCCGACGAGTTGCAGCACCACCACGGCGGTCAGCACCCACGAGTAGGGGCGCAGGTACGTGCGGAGCAGGCGGGTCAGCATGAGGTCTCTTCACGTGGGGTGGCCGGGCGAGGGGCGTCGTGCCGGGGGTCCGGCCGCCGGCCGGTCTCGCCCGTCACCCCGGTAACCGGGATCATGTGGATCTTCTCCAGGGAGGGTCGGGGATCAGCCTGCGATGTGAACCTCGGTTGAGGTCAAGGAGGACGTCGAGGCGAGGGATCGGGTCGAGGCAGGGAGGGCGGGGGTGCCGGGGCCGTCGAGTCGTCGGGGCCGTCGGGGTCAGGGAAGCGGCTCGGGGGCGTCGGGGCGCAGGCGTACCCCGTCGAGCAGCATGGAGACGATCTCCGGGGCGGCCACCGGATCGTTCTCGACGAGCCGGGGATGGGTGAACGCGACGGTCAGCAGGTGCAGCCGGCGCGCCGCCTCGTGCGGTTCGAGCCGCAGCCGGTCGCGGGCGGGTTCGATCAGGTCGGTGAGCGCCTGCTGGATGAGGGCGCTCTCCTCGGAGAGGCTCTGGTGGTTGCGGCCGGCCTCGACGGCTTTCAGCCCGATCGCGTCCACCACGCGGAAGACGCGCGCGGTGCGCCGCTGCAGGATCTCGACCGCCGCCACGAGCCGGACGTCCAGGGGAGCCGTACGGTCGACGGCCTCCAGCTCGTCCAGCAGCGGGGAGGAGTCGAAGGCGCTGGTGACGGCCGCGTTCACGAGCTCGTCCTTGGTGGTGAAGACCCGGAAGATCGTCCCTTCGGCCACGCCCGCGGCCTGCGCGATCTGCCGGGTGCTCACGTCGGGGCCCTCGGCGAGCACGAGCGACAGGGTGGAGGCGATGAGGGCCGCGCGCCGCTCGTCGGGAGGGAGGGGGGCCGCCCGCTGTGAGGTCGAGATCACGTCGTGCATCCTATCCGATGAGTGAGTGAGTTGCTCACTCATTTAAAACGGTCCCGTCGTGCGGCCTGGAAGCGGTCCTGTCGTGCGGTCCTGAAACCGTCCTGTCCCGAGGCCGCGGGGCCGCCGGTGGAGGAGGCTGAAGGTGCGTCTGAGGCCCCTGTGGAAGAAGTGATCTTTTTCCGGCAAATGTAGGAAAAAGCAGCTAGAAAGCCCATCTTTCACCTGATGCGCTGGGCTTCGTCGGCGATCTAACGTCGTGTGGCAGACACCGTGACGTCATCGCGACAGCCGTCTGCCTGTCGGCCAGGAGATCACCCGATGCCCCGTGCCCTCGCCCACCGTCCCTGGGTGCCCGCCGCCACCGAGGATCGCGTCCAGTCCGTCCTGAAGACCGTGACGGACCAGGCCGCCTCCACGGTCCAGAACGAGATCGAAAGACTGGTGGCCGACAACCACCGCATCCACGACGTGGAGTCGGTCAACCTGAACCCGGCCACGAACATCATGAACCCGCGGGCCGAGGCCCTGCTCTCGGCCAACCTCGGGTCGCGGCCGTCACTGGGCTACCCGGGTGAGAAGTACGAGATGGGCCTGGAGGCGATCGAGCAGATCGAGATCGTCGCCGCCGAGCTGGTCGCGGAGGTCTTCGGCGCGCGCTACGCCGAGGTGCGCGTCGGCTCGGGGGCGCTCGCGAACCTCTACACGTTCATGGCCACCTGCGAACCCGGTGACACGATCATCGCCCCTCCGGCGAGCATCGGCGGCCACGTCACCCACCACCAGCCGGGTGCGGCCGGCCTGTACGGGCTGCGGATCGTTCCCGCCCCCGTCACGCCCGACGGCTACACGGTGGACGTCGACGCCCTGCGGGAGCTCGCCGGGCGGGTACGGCCGAAGCTGATCACCATCGGCGGCAGCCTCAACCTGTTCCACCACCCCGTGGCCCGGATCCGCGAGATCGCCGACTCGGTCGGCGCCCGCGTGCTCTTCGACGCCGCCCACCTGTGCGGAATGATCGCCGGGAAGGTCTGGCCGCAGCCGCTCGACGAGGGCGCCCACCTGATCACCATGAGCACGTACAAGAGCCTGGGCGGTCCCGCGGGCGGCCTCATCGTGACCGACGACGCCGAGCTGGCCCAGCGGATCGAAGCGATCGCCTACCCGGGACTGACCGCTAACTTCGACGCGGGCAAGACCGCGGCGCTCGCCATGACGATGCTCGACTGGAAGGCCGCGGGACCCGCCTACGCGCGGGAGATGGTCGCGACCGCGCGGCGGCTGGCGGACGAGCTGCTCGCCCTCGGGGTCCCGGTCTTCGCCGCCGAGCGCGGATGTACCCGCTCCCACCAGTTCGCCGTCCTGGCCCACCGCTACGGCGGCGGCCAGCGGGCCGCCCGGCGGCTGCGCGAGGCCAACCTTCTCGCCTGCGGCATCGGCCTGCCGTCGGAGGCGGTCGAGGGGGACGCGAACGGCCTGCGCGTCGGTACGCCGGAACTCGTCAGGCTCGGGATGACCGAGGCGGACATGCCGGAGCTGGCCGCGTTCGTCGCCCGGGGCCTGGACGAGAACGTCGACCCGGGCACCGTGGCGCCGGAGGTCACCGAGTGGCGGAGCCGCTTCTCCGGAGTGCGCTTCACGGTGGACAACCCCGCCTGAGGAGGGCCGGCCGGTCAGGCTTGCCTCGGAGGGGTTTGTCCTGGACGGGACGTTCCGAGGTGACGGCGCGGCCGGCGGCCGGCCGCCCCCGGGCATCGCGGAACCGGCCACCGGCCCGCTTCGGAACCTCTCGGCTAGAAGGGGATGCCGGGCGAGAAGTACTGATTGCCGCGCACGGAGTAGTGCTGGCGGCCGGGCGAGGAGCCGTCCTGGCGGCCGGCCTCGGGTTGCTGCTGCTGACGGCCGACCTCGGGTTGTTGCTGCTGGCGGCCGGGCGAGAAACGGTGCTGCTGACGGCCGGGCGAGGAGCGGTGCTGCCGGCGGCCGGGCGAGGAGCGAGGCTGCCTGTGACCGCCGGGGGACGGATCACTCAGAAGTATGGATACCGGAGCGGCTTCCTGGGGTGTCGCGTTCGCCCCGGCGGGCTGAACCGGCATCGTCATGGCGACGATGAAGCCGGAGGCCGCCAATGTGCCGATGGTGAGAACGTGCTTGAACATGTCACTCCGTCTCTGATGTTTCAGTCCGGCATGCCGCCTGGTCCTGCATGCCGCCAATCCGGTTTCCGGAAATATATGGAATCGATGTCACACAAAACGCTAGTTCAGGAGCATCCGGGTGTTCACCCCGCACAAGACAAAGCCTTGGTCCGGGATCGCCGCCGAAGAGAAAGGCCGAGGTTACACCGGATCGAGAATTGCAGGTTCGACTCTGGCGACAAATTTCGTCTTAAATTCTGACATTTAGGAAAATAGCAACTGAATGGCCTTGGTCGCATGAGATCACTCTGCGGCAGGGCCGCCTTCCCCTCCTTGGAGGACTTTTCCAGAAGGCCCGTCCGAGAGGGTTCTGTTTCGGAGGGCTCGGCCGGTCGGCCGCCGCTGCCCGGACGGGGCGTGCGCTCGAAGGGCGGCCCCGCCCGAGGGTGGCTCTCATCCGGCTGTGGAGGTCTCTTTCCCCATCCGTGCCCCGGCTCTCGTGTTATCGGTGTGGAAGCGGGGGTAGGGCGGGCCGTGCGCCCGCCGCCGTGCGCACTCCCGCCAGTGGGAGCTCCGACCCGCCGGTGGCCGGTTCGTGTCCGGGGCGTGGCCGTACCGGCCCGGCGTGAGAGGAGAACGCGATGGCCGACGAATCGGATCTGATCCTCGACCTGGTGTGGCAGGAGTTCCACGAGGTCGTGAACATGACGTCGGAGGAGCTGAGGGCTTTCCTGCTGGCCTCGGCCTCCGCGTCGGCGGACGGGGCCGACGTGGTGAACCCCGAGGCGGCCATGCCGCCGCTCGGGCGCCAGGTGCTCCAGGTTCTCGGCAAGCGGAAGGCGGACCTGACCGCCGACGACGTCGAGACGATGCGGCAGGCCGTCGACCGCGTCGAGGACACGCTGGCCGAGGGAGCGGTCGACGATGACGACGACGACCGGCGGCGGGCGCTGCTGGAGGTCGGGCACAACCCGCTGAGGCCGTCACGGCTGGGGGGCTGACCCCGGCCGGAAACCGGCGGCCGTCGTCCAACCGGCGGCCGTGGCCGAACGGTCGAGAGCCCGACGGCCGGTAGCCGGAAACCGGTACTAGGCGCCGCGCGCGGACCAGCGGGACAGCAGCTCGGCCTCCCTGGCGGGGGTGATGGCGGCGTCCGTCGAGAAGGACGACTCCGCCTCGCGGATCTCGCGGATCGATCGCCCCAGGGGCCGCGGATCGAGCCCCGCGGCGCGGGCGGCGGCGGGGTCGGCGGTGTTGACCGACATCCACGGGTCGCCCTCGGACCACAGGGGCAGCGACCGGCCGGTCTCGCCCTGGGCGAGCAGGAAGTCCTGCCCGACCCAGGTCAGGGTCGTTCCCGGCGGCCCGACCTCGGCCGCGATCGCCTCCAGCATGTCGCCGAAGGAGAACGGCGGGGGAGGGCTGACCGTGTGGAAGGTGCCCGGACGCGTCCCCTCGACCATGGAGACGATCCAGACGGCCAGGTCGCGGGCGTCGATCACCTGGATGGGGTCGCCGGGGTCGCCGGGCGCGAGGACCTCGCCGCCCCGCGCGATCCGGTTGACCCAGTAGGTGAAGCGGCCGGTGTGGTCGTGCGGGCCGATGACGTACGTGGGCCGCACGATCAGCGTCGGGAAGCCGAACGCCTCCGCCGCGGCCCGCTCGCACAGCACCTTCAGCGGCCCGTACGTCTCGCTCGTCACCGTCTCGGGGACCGGCCCGTCGATCTCCGCCAGCGGCGAGTCCTCGGTGAAGCCCCGCGCCTCGGGCGTCCGGTAGACCGCGGTGCTGGAGACGAAGGCGTACTGGCCGGTGGAGAGCGCGCCGGAGAGCGAGGTCACCTGCGACGGGAAGTACGCGCTGACGTCGATCGTCGCGTCCCACCGCCGGTCGTGCAGCACGGACAGGTCGGCGTCGCGGTCGGCCGTCAGGTGCTCGGCCTCGGGGAACAGCCCGGGGCCGGACCGGCCGCGGTGCAGCAGGGAGACCTCGTGTCCGGCCGCGAGCGCGGCCCCGGTGATGTGCCGGCCGACGAACCGGGTGCCGCCGACGATCAGGATTCGCATACCCGCCATTGTCCCCAACCGGGCGGGGCGCCCACGTCGCGGTACGCGCTCCCGAGAGCCGGGCTCTTTATCCGCCGCCACCCGGATGAGGGCGGTTGCACCCGGTGACGTTCCCTTCGGCGAGGTCCCGCTCACCGGGCTCCCGTCCGGACGGAGTGCTTCGCGCGGGCCGTTCCCGTGAACGTTCAGTGGCCGCCGAACCAGCCGGGGACGTCCAGGCGGAAGACGTCCTGCGGGGTCACGGCGCGCAGGTCGGACTCCAGGGCGCGCAGCCGGTCCTCGCCGAGGGTCCTCGCCCAGCCCGCGCGCAGGTCGTCGAAGATGCGCGCCGACCGGACGAGGCTGTCGACGCCCCGCTCGGTGAGCCGCACGATCTTGCGGCGGGCGTCGCCGGGGTCGGAGCCGCGCTCGACGTAGCCCAGCTGCTCCAGGGCGTCGACCGTCTTGCCCGCCGCCTGCTTGGAGACGCCCAGCCGCCGGCCGAGTTCCACGGCCGTGGTGCCCTCGGGGCCGATCGCCTGCAGGACGAAGCCGTGCATCGGCCGCATGTCAGGGTGCCCCTGGCGGGCGAGCTCCGCGTGGAGCTCGTCGATGAGCACCCGGAAGCCGAGGAAGAGGCGGAGCGGCAGCTCGAAGCCCGGAGGGTCCGCCGTCACGATCGCCTCCCGGCTCGCTGTCCCGACAATGGTGTTGTCGAGCTTAGGGACCGCCGCCGCACCCTGTCATCCGCGGCGCGGAGCTCTCACCGTGCGCGGCCGTCGGGGCGGCGCTGGTCCTGGAGCCACTTGTCGGTCTGGCGGGTCGCGTTGGGCGCGGCGGGAGTGCCGGGCGAGCGGCGGGTGGCACGGGTCTCGGTCACGGTGAAGTCGGCCACCACGTGCCGGTTGTGCAGCAGGAAGCCGACGACGCCCGCGATCGCCTGCACGCTGTCTTCCGCGCGGGCGCGGCCGGTGAGCAGGTAGACCAGTGGTGTGGACGGCTGGTCAAGGGCGAAATGGCGGCCGTGGTGGTGCGCGTCCTGGAGCGTCCTGATCGGGATCGGCCGCGAGGTGGTGAACCACGCGGCGACCTCCCAGAAGGGATTCGACGTGTCGGGGTCGCTCGACTCCTCGTAGCAGGTCGTGCAACCCCGGCGAGCGTCCTGCCCGTGGGGGCACGCCCAGGCGGCGAGGTCATGCGGCATGCTGCGCTCGGACATGAACCGACCGTACCTTCCCGTACCGGGAGACCGGTGCTTCCCCCGCTCCCACGCGCCGGGCGCCGTGTTTTCCCCGGCGTTTCCCCGGCCCTTCCTCGGCACTTCCCGGCGTTTCCCCGGCGCCTCCCCGGTGGTCCCGCCGGCTCGCGGTGAGGACCGCCACCCCTTTCCCGCTGCCGGAAGTGGCCAGTGGACCTTGATGGAGTCGCGGATCTTTTTGGGATACCTTCTTTCCTGTTCTGCGCACACTGGGGTGCGCATCCGATGGTTTCCGTGGATTCATCGTGAGCGCGCCGCGCCCCCCGTACCCCGGCGCCGCGCCGTCCCGGCGTACCCGTGGAGACATCGTCACAGGGGGATGAGGCCATGTCCGTCGCCGATCTGTCCGATGCCAGGCGGGATCTGCTCAGGCGCAGGCTCCGGGGCGGGGCCGTCGACACCGGGCGCCCCGAGATCCCGCGCAGGCCCGAGGGCACGCATCCCCCGCTCTCCCCGGTCCAGGAGCCCCTGTGGTTCATGGAGCACTTCACCCCGGGCACCTCCACGTACACCCTCCCGGTCGCGGTGCGGCTGCGCGGCCCGCTCGACGTCGACCGGCTGCGCGACCTGCTGGCCACGCTGACGGACCGGCACGAGAGCCTGCGCCACCGCTTCCCCGCGACGGAGGACGGGCGGCCCGCGGTCCACGTCGTTCCCACCGCGCCGGTGCCGCTGCGCCTGGCCGAGGCCGCCACGGACGCGGAGGCCGCCGAGCTGATCGGCGCGGAGAGCGCCGAGCCGCTGGATCTGGCCGAGGGGCCGCTGCTGCGCGCCACCCTGATCAGGATCGCCGACGACGAGCACGTCCTGGCGCTGTTCGTCCACCACATCGCCGCCGACGGGCAGTCGACCCAGCTGCTCTTCGCCGACCTCCTCGCGCTGTACCGGGGAGACGCCCCCGCCGCGCCCGCCGTCCGGTACGGGGACTTCGCGCTCTGGCAGCGCGAGCGGTCGTTCGAGCGCGAGCTGGCGTTCTGGCGCGGGGAACTGGCCGGGCTGCCCCGCGCCGAGCTGCCCTCGGACCGGCCGCGCCCGCCCCGGCTGACCTTCGACGGCGCCTCCCACGTCCACCGGCTCGACCCCGAGCTGGTCACCGCCCTGACCGGGCTGGGCGCGGAACGCGGCGCGACCCGCTTCATGACCCTGCTCGCCGCCTTCCAGGTGCTGCTCGCCCGCTACAGCGGCCGGGACGACCTCGCCGTCGGCACGCCGGTCGCCGGACGGACCAGGGACGGGCTGGACGACGTGGTCGGCATGTTCGTCAACACCCTCGTGCTCCGCGCCCGCCTCGACGGCGACCCCGGCTTCGCCGAGCTCGTCACCCGCACCCGCGACGTGGTCATCGACGCCCTCGACCACCAGGAACTGCCCTTCACGCGACTGGTCGACGCGCTCGACGTGCCCCGCGACCCGAGCAGGCAGCCGCTGGCCGACGCGCTCTTCTCCATGCACGACTTCGCCGTCGCCGCGGGAGCCGCCGGTGACCTGGCGGCCGAGGACTTCGCGATGGCGCCGGGCTCGGCGCGCCACGACATCGAGCTCTACCTCGTCCCCACCGCCGACGGCGGCATGACCGCCACCTTCACCTACCGGACCGCGCTGTTCGACGCCGCGACCGTCGAGCGGATGGCCGGGCACCTGGAGAACCTCCTGCGGGACGCCGTCGCCCGCCCCGGCGTCCCGGTGAGCGAGCTGGAGCTGCTCGGGGAGGCCGAGCACCGTCTCCTCACCGAGGAGTGGAACGCCACGGCGGCCGACTTCCCCGCCGACGCGACGCTGCACGGCCTCGTCGAGGCCCAGGTGGCGCGGAGCCCCGACGCTCCCGCGGTCACCTTCGGGGGCGAGTCGCTGACCTACCGGGAGCTCGACGAGCGGGCCGCCGGGGTGGCCCGCGTGCTGCGCGGCTCGGGGGCAGGACCGGGATCGCTGGTCGCGGTCTGCGCGGAGCGGTCGGCGGAGCTGGTCACCGGGCTGCTGGGCGTGCTCAAGACGGGAGCGGCCTACGTGCCGCTCGACCCCGACTACCCCGCCGACCGGCTCGCCTTCATGCTCTCCGACGCGGGCGCCGCCGTGGTGCTGACCCAGCGGCACCTGGCGGACCGGCTGGCCGGGCACGGCGCCACCGTCCTCGCCCTGGACGATCCCGCCGTCTGGACCGCCACCGGGGACGCCGGCGCCGGCGCCGCTCCGGGTGGTGCGGGCGAACCGGGCGCGGGTGGCGCGGTGGAGCCGGGCGCGGCGGCGTACATGATCTACACCTCCGGCTCGACGGGCAGGCCGAAGGGCGTGCCGAACAGCCACCGCGGCATCGTCAACCGCCTCGACTGGATGCAGAAGCGCTACGGCCTGACGCCGGACGACGTCGTCCTGCAGAAGACGCCCGCCGGCTTCGACGTGTCGGTCTGGGAGTTCTTCTGGCCGCTCATGACGGGCGCCAGGATGGTGCTGGCCGAGCCGGGCGGGCACCGCGACCCGGCCTACCTGCGCGAGCTGGTGGCCTCGGAGGGCGTCACCACGACGCACTTCGTCCCCTCGATGCTCGGGATCTTCCTGTCGGAGGACGGCGTACGGGACCTGACCTCGCTGCGGCGCGTCATCTGCAGCGGGGAGGAACTCCCGGTCGACCTGGCCCTGCGCTGCCTCGCGATCCTGCCGGGCGCCGAGCTGCACAACCTCTACGGTCCCACCGAGGCCGCCGTCGACGTCTCCTCCTGGCACTGCACCGCCGAGGCGCTCGCGGGCAGGACGAGCGTGCCGATCGGCGCGCCGATCCAGAACATCGCGCTGCACGTGCTCGACCCGCACCGCCGCCCGGTGCCGGTGGGGGTGCCCGGCGAGCTGCACATCGGCGGGGTCGGCGTCGCCCTCGGCTACCACCGGAGGCCCGAGCTCACCGCCGAGCGGTTCTTCCCCCTCGGCCACGACCGCGTCTACCGGACCGGCGACGCGGCCCGGTGGCTGCCCGACGGCACGATCGAGTTCCTCGGCCGCCTGGACGACCAGGTCAAGCTGCACGGCCTGCGGATCGAGCTGGGAGAGATCGAGACCGCGCTGCGGGAGCGCGCGGGGGTGCGCGACGCCGCGGTGATCGTGAGGGAGGACGTGCCGGGGGACCGGCGGCTCGTCGCCTACCTCGTCGCGGACGAGCCGCCGGAGACCGCCCGGGTGCGGGTCGCCCTCGGCGGCACCCTGCCCGACTACATGGTCCCCTCGATGTTCGTCACGTTGGACGCGCTGCCGCTGACGCCGAACGGCAAGCTGGACCGCAAGGCCCTGCCCGCCCCCGAGAAGCCCGGGGCCGCCGAGTACGTCGAGCCCGAGAACGACGCCGAGCGGGCGATCGCCGCCGTCTGGGAGCAGGTGCTCTCGGTGGAGCGCGTCGGCGCGAACGACGACTTCTTCGACCTGGGCGGCAACTCCCTGCTGGCCATCCAGGTCGTGGCCAAGCTGCGCAGGGCCCTGCCCGAGGGCAGTCTGCAGGTCGGCCTGGTGGACCTGTTCTCCTTCCGCACCGTGCGGGAGCTGGCCGGGTTCGTCGGCGGCCCCGGCGGCGGAGGGGTCCGCCCGCTGCTCCAGCGGCTCACTCCCCGCCGTACCGTGACGCGCAGCTACGTCTGCGTCCCGTACGGCTCGGGCAGCGCGATCGTCTACCAGCCGCTCGCCGACGCGCTCCCCGAGGACCAGGCGCTCTACGCCGTCGCCATCCCGGGCAACGACGTCGGGCTGGACGAGGAGCCCGAGGAGTTCGACGAGGTCGCCAGGCGCTGCACCGAGGAGATCCTGCGGACCGTCGAGGGGCCGGTCGTGATCTACGGCCACTGCGGGGTCGGCGCGGGCCTCGCCACCGAGCTGGCCAGGCGCGTGGAGGCGGCGGGCCGCGAGGTCGAGGCCGTCTACATCGGGGCGATCTTCCCCTTCGCCCGTCCCCGGGGCCTGATGCGGACCCTGTCGCGCATCGGGGAGTTCGAGAGCCTGCGCCGCAGCCAGGGCGACATCAACTGGCTCAAGGCGCGGGGCGTCGACCTGGAGGAGCTCGACCCGGGGGTGGCCGACCGGATCGTCCGCACGATGCGCCACGACGGCAAGGCGGCCGAGAAGTACTTCACCGACCTGTTCGACACCCCCGACCGCGTCCGGCTGCGCGCCCCGGTCGTCTCGGTGATCGGCGAGCGCGACCCGGCGACCGACTTCTACGAGGAGCGGTTCAGGGAGTGGCACTTCATCGCCGACACCGCCGCCCTGGTCGTCCTCGACGAGGGCGGGCACTTCTTCCTCCGCTACCGGGCCGAGGAACTGGCCGGGATCCTGCAGATCCACGACCGGCTGGACGCGCCACCGGAACGCGGTCCCGACGACACCTGGTGGGTCCACGGGGTCGCCAGGACCTCGGACGCAGAAGACGCGAAGGACGCGAAGGACGTCGTGCGGCCCAGCATGGCGCGCTTCCTCACCTTCTCCGCGGGCCAGCAGATATCCATGATCGGTTCCGCGCTCGTCGGGTGGGCGCTGCCGCTCACGGTGCTGGTCGACTCGGGCTCGGTGACGCAGTTCTCGATCCTGGCCGTGCTCAACCTCGCGGGGCTGCTGATCTCGCCGCTGGCCGGTGCGATCGTGGACCGGGGAGACCGGCGCCGGGTGATCCTGCTGGCCGACTGCGCCTCGGCCGCCATCCAGGCGGTACTCGCCGGGATCATCCTGTTCGGCGACCTCCGGCTCTGGCACATCTACCTGCTGATCATCTCGTTGTCGGTCGCGAGCAGTTTCCAGCGGCTGGCCTACAACTCCGCGGTCCCGCAGCTCGTCCCCAAGCACTACCTCGGCCACGCGATCGGGGTCACCCAGATGGCGGGCGGCGTGGCACAGCTGGTCGTACCGCTGATCGCCGCCGGTCTGCTGGCCTGGATCGGACTGGGCGGCATCGTCGCCATCGACGTGGCCAGCTACGTCTTCGCGATCGTCGTCGTGCTCCTCGTCCGCTTCCCCGACACGCTGCCGTGGCGGCCGAGGGAGCCGCTGACCACCGAGATCGCCAAGGGGTTCGGCTACACCTGGAACGAGCGGGGCCTGCGCTCGATGCTCGCCTTCTTCGCGGTGCTCAACGTCTTCCTGTCGCCGCTCATGCTGCTGGTGTCCCCGCTGGTGCTCTCCTTCGCGACCCTCGCCGACGTCAGCCGCATCTCGGTGGTGAGCGGCCTCGGCGTGCTGCTCGGCGGGCTCACCATGGCGCTGTGGGGCGGGCCGCCCAAGCGGCGCTTCCGCGGTGTCCTGGCCGCCACGCTGGCCATGGCCGCGGGAAGCGTGATCGTCGGCCTCGGCCCGTCGCTGGTGACGATCGGGATCGGCGCGTTCGCGCTGACCTTCTTCCTCACCGTGATGAACTCGATCTACACCACGATCGTCCAGATCAAGGTGCCGTACCGCTACCACGGCCGGGTCTTCGCACTGAACACCCTGGTCGCCTGGTCGACCCTGCCGATCGGCATGGGGCTGGTGGCCCCGCTGGGCACCGCCCTGCTCGACCCGCTGCTCGTCCCCGGCGGCCCTCTCGCCTCGACGGTCGGCGCGGTGATCGGGGTGGGACCCGGCCGGGGCATCGGGCTGCTCTACCTGGTCTGCGCTCTCGGGATGGTGCTGGTCGTCGCCGGGTCGCTGCGGGTCAGGAGGCTGGTGGGGCTCGACACCGAGATGCCCGACGCCCTCCCCGACGACCAGGTGGGACTGGAGGCGATCGAGGCCCGCCGCGCCAGGGCGAACGCCTGACCGCCCTCCTCGACGACCCCGCCTGACCGCTTCCTCGACGCCCCGCGCCTGACGCGCGGTTCCTTCAACGTCCGCGCCTGACGCGCTGGTCGTCCCAAGGCCCGCGCCTGACCGCGCTCCCGGGAGCGCGCTCGGGGTCGCCGGGAGCGCCGCCGGTCAGGGGCGTTCGAGATAGGCGTTCAGGCCGCCGAGGTCCTTGTTGGCGATGAACACCGCGGCCACGAAGAGGGCCTCCTCCGCGTGCGCGGTGCAGGCCCACGCCGAGTCGCCCCAGCCGTCGGCGATCTTGAGCTCGGCGGGTTCCGCGCACTGCCGTCCCGAGCCGCCGAGCTGGCACAGCGCGGGGTGGCCCGTCTCGCGTTCCGCGGCGGCGACCTGGCGCAGCCGCTCGGCGAGCGCGGCGGTCACGGTGCCGCGCTCGTCGGCCTCCTCGCGCAGCAGCCGCTCGGCGCGTACGGCGTGGATGGTCGCCAGGCGCAGGTCCAGGTGCCGGGCGACCAGCGCGGCGAGCCCGGTCAGCACCGCCGTCTGCGTGGCGGTGACCTCCCGCGGGCGCCGGTCGATGACGTTCACGGTGCCCAGCCGATGCCCCTCGGCGGTGACGATCGGGGCGGCCGCGTAGAACCGCAGCCCCAGCTCCCCGCGGACCAGCGGGTGATCGAGGGTACGCGGGTCGGCCGCCGCGTCCTTCACGACGTACGGGCCGTCCGCCAGCACCGCCGAGGCGTACAGGCCGGGCTCGACGCCGACCTGTTCCATCCCGTCCAGCCCGTGGGTGGCGGCGAACCACACCCGGTCGGTGTCGACGACGCCGACCGTGGCGATGGGGGCGTCGAACACGGCCGCGGCCAGCTTGGCGATCTGGTCGAAGGTTCCGTCCGGGGAGGCGCCGAGGATCTCGTACCGCCGCAGCGCGGCCAGCCGCCCGGTTTCGGCGTCGTCACCGGGAGCCGGTCGCGCGGTCTCCGCTTCGTCTCCGGAGGCGGGCACGGCCGGGGGCGGTCCGCCGTTCGCGACGGCGGACGGGCCGGCGGACGCCGACGCGGATGGAGAGGCAGACACCAGGACCGCTTCCGGTAGGGGGACGGGCGGGAACCGCGGGACGTCGAGGTTCTCCATGGGATGACCGTAAACGGTCATGCCAAACATCCCGAATCGATGCCGCGTCCCGCCGAGCGCCGGGCGCGTGCCCGTCCCGAGGAACGCGGTACCGGCCCGATCCGGACGACCGAAGTGCCGCCCGAGCTACCGGAGTACTCGCATATTTCGTTATTTCTGCAGTTCATCGGATGGAAGCAGCGATCTTGGGGGCGTTTCGCGGGCTCCGGGGCGGGCATCGGACCGGTCTAGGGGTCATCGAACGGGGGGACGCATGGCGCGCGGGTTCGACGCGTCCGCTCACTACGGGCGGCGTACCGCCGACGTCCACGACGACGGCACCACGGTGAAGGATCCCCCCGCGGTCGCGAGCGGACCCCTGACGGCTCCCGGTCTCCCCGGGCCCCCGAGCCTCCCGGCCCCCTCGGAGTCCTCGTTACGGCCGCGCACGCGGGGGCGATCCGAGGCCTCCGGATCGTCGCGCCTCCCGGCTCCCCCGGAGTCTCCGACCCGGTCGCGCACGCCGGGGCCCCCGAGGTCCTCCGGCCCGTCACGTTCTCCGGCGCCCTCGAAGTTCCCGCCGTCCCCGCCGTCCCCGTCGCCTTCGCCGCGCTCGAAGCGGAACCTCCCGAACCCGCGGGATCCGGGGGTTCCCAGCGGGGCTCCGGCGCTGCCCGCCGTGCGCGGCCCGATCACCTCCCTGCTCTTCGAACGGCTGGTACGCCCGCCGCACCGCTTCGGTCTCCTCTCGCTCCCGCTCCTGTCGTTCCCGGCGCGTTTCGCGGGCCCGGTCCTCGTGGACGAGGACGTACAGCTGGCCCTCTTCGTCTGCTACGAGCTGCACTACCGGGGCTTCGACGGTGTGGACGACCGGTGGGAGTGGAATCCCTCCCTGCTGGAGGTGCGGGAGATCCTGGAGGCGCGGTTCGAGGAGGGGCTGGCGCGGGCCGTACAGTACCCGCCGGGCTCGCGGCCCGAGCAGACGCGCCAGGCCCTGGCCGAGCTGGTGGCCGCCGCCGTCGACGGGCCCGACCTGGCGGGGTTCCTCCAGCGGCAGGCCGACCTGGAGCAGTTCCGCGAGTTCGTCGCGCACCGGTCGATCCACCATCTCAGGGAGGCCGACCCGCACACCCTGGCGATTCCCCGGCTGAGCGGCCGTCCCAAGGCCGCGCTGGTGGAGATCCAGGCCGACGCGTACGGCGGCGGGAGGGCCGAGCGGATGCGCTCGGAGCTGTTCAGGACCACCATGCGCGGGCTGGACATGGACGACTCCTACGGCGCCCATCTCGACCGGGTCCCGGCGATCACGCTGGCCGTCTCCAACGCCATGTCGCTGTTCGGGCTGCACCGGCGCCACCTCGGAGCGCTGCTGGGCCACCTGGCGGCGGTCGAGATGACCTCCTCGGCGCTCAACCACCGCTACTCCCTGGGCCTGCGCAGGCT
This sequence comes from Streptosporangium sp. LJ11, assembly GCF_051918945.1. Taxonomy (NCBI): domain Bacteria; kingdom Bacillati; phylum Actinomycetota; class Actinomycetes; order Streptosporangiales; family Streptosporangiaceae; genus Streptosporangium; species Streptosporangium sp. LJ11. The sequence goes on along the minus strand of NZ_JBPXMB010000019.1, from coordinate 48,916 downwards.
GGGCGGCGACGAGGCGGCGCGGCGTTTCTACGACGAGCACGTGCGCGCCGACGCAGCCCACGAGCAGATCGCCGCCGGCGACATGTGCGGCGGCTTCGCGACGCAGTACCCCTCGCGGGCCGGCGACGTCCTGTACGGCGCGGCCTGCGCCCTGACCCTGGACCGGCTCTTCGCCGAGCACGTCATGAGCCACTGGCGTCGCGGCACCTCCTCGCTGCGGGAGGCGGGCGCGGCGACGAGGTCGTGACCGACCCCGCCCCCCGCCACCCGGCCTCGTCCGGCGGCCGCCACCGATGAGAGCGGCGTACCTCAGCCGCCGTGCCCCCGCATGGCCTGGCGGATCGCGTCGCGCGTCCGGTCCACGATCGCCAGAGGCGGCCCGAACAGCAGGTTCATGACCATCGACTCCGTGCCCGGGTGCGGGTGGGTCGGGGCCAGCGCCTCGGCCGCCTTCACCCCGGCCGCCATCGCCCGGCGCTCGGCCACGCTCGTCCGGGCGCGCAACCGGGTGAACTCGTGGCGTTCCTCGGCTTGGGCGTGGGCCAGCACCGCCGCCCGCAGCACCTGGAGACGCCCGGAGAAGTCGGGATGGTCGGCGCCCAGCCTCTCCAGGTCGGCGAGCAGCTGCTTCGCCTCCCTCTCCTCCGCGAGGCGGTCGCCGACCACCTCGTCCCCATCCTCGATCTTGAGACGCGCGTAGGGGTGCACGACCTCCTCCTCGGCGGTCTCGTGCACCGCCAGCATCCGCACGAGGCGCTCGAAGGCCTCGGTCCGTTGTGCCCCCACGGGGGATTCCTCGACCTCGTCGAACAGATCCCTGATCATCGCGTGCTGGCGTACCAGCAGGTCCACGACGTCGTTCTCGCCCATCGACTCGGGCACGGCCTGGCGGTCACTCATGAGTCCCCCTGTGTCGTCTACCAGGTCGGATTACCCCCACCTGGGCACCGAAACCCGGGGGACGTCGCGGGACGCGGACGGGTGCGGGCCGCCGTCAGACGGTGATCCACTCGGTGACGACCGTCGCGTCCCCGAGACGGCAGCGGAGGCTGAACGGCCCGGCGGGAACATCGTCGTAGATGAACCTGCCCAGGTCGTCGGCCGTCAGGGTGGCCGGCCGGCCTCCGAGGACCTCGACCTCCACGCGTCGCGGCGGCATCAGCTGGCCCACCACCCGCCCGCCGGTGGCGGTCACGGTGACCTCCAGGTCGACGGTGAGCCCCGCGCCCTGGAAGGTCAGCACGCGCGGCTGCCGCTCACCCCGCACCTGCGAGGACCCGCTCAGCGAGTCGAAGACCAGCTCGGCCAGCTCCGCGTCGAGCGTGCGCAGCGTGTACGCCTCGACCGCGATCTGCAGGAGATGCGAGGGAACGGGATCGAACAGCTCGATGGCGTGGCGCAGCTCCGCCTCCAGCTCGTCGTCGCTCATTGGAAACCCCGCCTGCCCAGGAGGACGCGCAGCCGTCGCAGGCAGCGCTGCCTGATCGGCCCGATGCTCCCGACGGCGATGCCGAGCGTCGCCGACACCTCCTGGTAGCTGGACGGCGGTGACGCCGTGAGCAGGCGCAGCAACCGCTGGCAGCTCTCACCGAGCTCCTGGAAGGCCTGCCAGGTCGCCCGCGCCCGCTCCCGCTCCCTCGCGGCGTCCTCCGAGTCGATCACCGCCTGCTCCGGGGTGCGGTCGTCGACGACGCGGTCGAACACCCCCGGGTCGCCGCTCGGCGAGACCCGCCGGGCGGCCCTGATCACCTTGATGCACTCGTTGCGCGCCGTACTGGCCAGCCACGCGCCGACCCTGTCCGGCTCACGGATCCGCGTGAGGTTCTGCGCGAGCCGGAACCAGGTCGTCTGGTAGACCTCCTGCGCGTCCGCGTCTCTCAGCCCGTGGGCGCGCACGACGGACCACACGAGGGGGCTGAGACCTTCGACCAGGGATTTCCACGCCGCGGCGTCGTCGGTGTCCACCGCGGCGCGGAAGAGGATGCCGATCGAGTCTCGATCCACGGTGAGGTCCCCTTGCTTTCGGGACTGTCATCGTACGCCGGAGGGCCGATCCGCCCGCAGTGGTTTTCAGTGCCCGGCCGGAACACTTCGCACGCTCGCCGATTTCCAGGTGGAGGGGATGAGAGCCGGGACGGGGATGCTCTGCAGGATGCCGACGGGGGTCTCGTCCAGGAGCCTTCTGGCGGCCTCCCGGGAACCGGTCCCCTCGTGCCGCATCATGTAGTCGGCGATCATGCCCACCACCAGGGGCGTGGAGAAGGAGGTGCCGCTCCACTCCGCCAGGCCGTCGAACACGACGCGCTCGGGAAGCGCGGCCGGCGACGCCTTCGCGTTCTCGCTGAGCTCGCCCCGGTGCGGGGGGAACCGGCAGGTGCAGTCGTACCAGTGGTCGTACCGGCAGCGGGGGAAGGTGGAGTGCTGGTAGTCGTACACCGCGGGGGTGGGGTCCACCGCGGTGAAGGCGCTCACCAGACGCTCACCGGGCGCGTACGTCGTCACCCACGGCCCGTGGTTGCTGAAGCAGGCGCGGTCCGCGCCGTCCTTCCTCAGCGCCCCCACCGACACGACGGCACCGGCGTAGCCGGGGTGGTCGGCGTAGGCCGCGGGCCAGAACCTCACGTCGTTGCCGTTGTTCCCCGCGGCCGCCACGAGCAGCGTCTCGGGGTGCTCCATCAGCGCGTCCATGAAGCGTTCGAGCCCCAGGAGCGTTTCCGAGCACGTGCTCGGCGTCCCCGCGGACAGGCTGATGATGTCGGGCCACCTCCCCTCGGGCAGCATCCCGCCGAGCAGCTTGTCACCCAGGACCTTCTCGCTGATGGCGCCCGCGTTGACGAGCGTCCCGTGCACCGTGACGTCGGTGCCGGGCGCGACGGCGCTGACCAGCCCGGCGATGAAGGTGCCGTGCCCGACGTACTGCTTGAGGACGCCCTCCTTGTCGAGCTCGACCTCCTTGCCCACGCCCTCGACGCGGTGCATCCACGGGTGCGACTTGTAGTTCTCCACCAGCCCGGTGTCGACCACGAGGACGGACACCGGCACGTCTCCCCGGCCGGAGAACTCGGCCACCGCCGGGTTGGGCGGCTGGGACCGGGGCACCGGCACCGGCTCGTCGCCGGGGCAGCAGTTCACCGCGATGGACACGATGTGGTTCCTGGACACCATGCGACGGCTGTTGTCACGCTCCAGGCCCTCGACGGCCCTCAGGGCGTCCGACACGTCCCGGTCGCCGGAACGTTCGCTCCTGTCCGGTTCCCCGACCCTGATCCTGAGCACGCCGCCCGGGCTGTCGTCCCGTTCCACCCGCACGTTCTCGGTCTGGTCGCCGCCGCGATCCCGGACGAACGCGTCCCTGACCACCGAGGCGACCTCGTCGGCGTCGTCGGCGCGGGCGAGGACGTAGCCCTTCTCGTAGAGGAACATGCGCTCCGGACCCTCGAAACCCGCCGCGAGCACGATCTCGTCGCCCATGGCGGCCTGGATCTGGTCGAACTGTTCCTGGAATCTGTCTGGTACCGCACTCGTCATATTCGCCGTCCTCGTCTCGGAGATGTCCTGACGTCGCCACGGGTTAAGAGCCGCCGGTCGTCTCGTTGATACACCCCCCGAGCGGATTTCCGGGCGCGAACGGGAGTCCGAAGCCGGACGGGGGCGTCCTCGGAGGGCTCCACGGCATGGACGCCCTGAACACACCACGTCTAACATCGATCCGTGACCGGGGGAAGCTCGCGGATCCCGCCGCCCGCGGGAGACCCGCTCTCCCTGCTGCCCCTGGTGTTCGCCCGCCCCGCGGACGCGCTGGCCGGAGCGCGGGCCGTGTTGTCGGGGTTGCCGGGGCTGCCGGGGTTGCCGGGCGCGCCCTCGCCGCACGACGCCTCCGTCGCCCACCAGGTGATCGGCATCTGGCATCGCGACTTCGGCGACCTCATGGTGGCGATCGGCCACCTCCGGCAGGCTCGCGCCCTCGCCGCCAGGTCCGGTTCCCCGAACCGCGAGGCCGACGTGCTGGCGACTTTGGGCGCCGCCCTCATCCACGCGGGCCGTACCCGCCAGGGGATGGCGGCGCTGGAGACGGCCGTCGAGAGGGGCAGCGGGGTCACCGGGGCCCGCGTGCTGTTCCGCCGCGGCTACGCCTGGTGGATCCTCGGCGGCCACCGCGAGGCGCTCGACGACCTGCGGCGGGCCATTCCCGCCCTGCGCCGCGCCCAGGACACGATCTGGACCGCGCGTGCGCTCACGCTCAGGGCGACCGTCCACCTGGCCATGGGATCCGTCGAGCGGGCCGAGGCCGACTTCGTCGCCGCCGAGCGGCTGTGGGACACCACCGACCAGGAGCACGACAAGGCCGACGCCGTGGAGAGCCGCGGGCTGGCGGCGTTCAGGTCCGGCGACCTCCCGGCGGCGCTGCGTCTCTTCGACGAGGCCGCGAGTCGCTACGAGGCCCTCGGCACGCCCATGTTCGTGCTGCACATCCGGCGGTGCGGGGTGCTCCTGGCGGCCGGGCTGGCGCGCGAGGCGCTGGAGGAGGCCGACGCCGCCACGGAACAGCTGAACCGCATGGGAGGACAGACGACCCGCAGCGCCGAGCTCCTCCTGATCGCCGCGCGGGCCGCGATCGCGGCGGGTGAGCCGCACGCGGCGATCGCCCGCGCGAGCACGGCCATCCGGCTGTTCTCCAGCCAGCGCCGCGACTGGTGGCAGGCCCACGCCCGGCTGGTGCTGGTCCAGGCCAGGTTCGCGGCGGGAAAGGTCTCCGGCCGCTCGGTGCGCGACGCCGCCGAGGTCGCCGTACGGCTGGCGGAGCTGCGTTCCCCCGAGGCGGTCCAGGCCTCGCTGCTGGCCGGCCGTACCGCCCTCGCCCTGGGCTGGGAGGCCGACGCGGAACGGCATCTGGCCGCCGCGGCCAGGGCCAGGGGACGCGGGCCCGCCTTCGCCCGGGTGGACGGCTGGGTGGCGCAGGCGCTCAGGGCGGCCACGGCGGGACGCACGCGCGGCGTGCTGGACGCCTGCCGCCGGGGGCTCGACCTGCTGGACGAGTACAGGATGACCCTGGGCGCCTCGGAGCTGCGGGCGCGGGCCAGCGCGCAGGGGGCGGAGCTGGCCCTGCTCGCGCAGCGGGCGACCCTCGCCGGGGGGAGCCCGCGCCGGTTCCTCGGCTGGAGCGAGCGCTGGCGGGCCACCGTGCTCGCGGTCCCGCCGACCCGGCCCCCGGACGATCCCGGGCTGCTGCGCGACGTGACGGCCTTCCGCGAGATCAGCAGCCGGGTCGACACGGCGAGGCAGGGGGGCGTGCCGGTCCCCGCGCTGGAGCGCGAGCAGCGGCGGCTGGAGAGGGAGATCCGCGCCCGCACGCTCCGCACCCGCAGCGCGGGCGGTTTCGACGGGCACCGCTTCGACGCGGGCCTCCTGCTCGACGGGCTCGGCGACGGGTGGCTGGTCGAGATCGTCGCCGTCGACGGCGAGCTGCACGTCCTGCTCTGCGGCCGGGGCCGGGTGCGCAGGTTCGCCGCGGGACGGCTGGCCGACGCGGCGATCGACGCCGACCACGCCCGCGCGGGCCTCTCGCGGATCGCGTACGGGGGCTCGGAGGGCAGGTTGCCCGTCCTCGAAGCGGGCGGGCGCCGCCTCCAGGAGTCGCTGCTCGGTCCCGCCGTGCGCCACCTCGGGGACGGTCCCGTGGTCGTCGTCCCGCCGGGCAGGCTGCACGGGGTGCCCTGGGCGCTGCTGCCGGCGCTGGGCGAGCGGGTGCTGAGCGTGTCGCCGTCCGCCAGCGCCTGGCTCCGCGCCCGGCAGATCGAGCCGTCGCCGGCGAAGGAGCGGGTCGTGCTGGTCAGGGGGCCGGGGCTGGCGACGGGCGGTGCCGAGATCCCGCTCCTGGCCGCGCGGTACGGGGAGGCGACCGTGCTGGGGTCGGGCACCGCGGTCGCACCGGCCGTGCTCGCGGCGCTCGACGGCAGCAGGCTCGCCCACATCGCCGCGCACGGCACCTTCCGCTCCGACAGCCCGATGTTCTCCTCCCTGAGGATGGACGACGGCCCGCTCACGGTGCACGACCTCGAACGGCTGCACAGCGCCCCGTACCGGATCGTCCTGTCCAGCTGCGACTCCGGCAGGCTGCAGCCGGTCGGCGCGAACGAACTGCTCGGCCTCGCCGCGGCGCTGCTGCCGCTGGGCACGGCCGGGATCGTGGCCAGTTCGGTGCCCGTCGACGACCAGGCCGTGGTGCCGCTGATGCTCGCCCTGCACGAGGGGCTGCGGCGCGGCCTGAGCATGGCCGAGGCCCTGCGCGACGCCAGGCTGGCGATGCCCGGCGACGCCCTCAACCGGGCGACCGGCTGGTCCTTCTCCGCCATCGGCGGGGCTTGACGGCTCCGGCCGGGTGACGTCCGGTGTCTCCGGCAGGGTGGAGCCTGACGCCTCTGGCCGGGGGACGTCCGGCACCCGGCCGGTCGGGCCGACCGGCGTGCCCGGCCGGCCCGCCGCGTCAGCCGACGGTGAAGAGCCTTCCCAGGTCGGCGCGGTCGCTGCTGCCGAGCCGCGCGTAGGCGTCGCACAGGTGGTTGGCCACCGTACGGATCGACACGGTGAGCTGCTCGGCGATCTGCCGGTTGGTCAGGCCCGCCGCGGCGAGGCTGACGATCTGCCGCTGGCGTGCGGTCAGCCTGGGCAGCGCGAGGTTGACCAGGGCGGAGCTGCGCGCCCCCTGGCAGGCGCCCGCCAGCGCGGAGGCCCGGTTTCTGGAGGACTGCGAGGCTCGCCGGTCCTCGTGGACGAGGGCCGCGTGCGCGAACGCCTCCGCCGCGTGCAGCGTCAGGCCGAGGCCGGCGAGACCACGCCCCACCTCGTCCAGGGCCTCACCGTCGCGCCCGGCCAGCGCTCGGGCGTGCCGCGCCAGCAGGGGGGCGAGGCCTCCCCGCGCGCGGTCGGCCAGCTCCCCGAGCCGGTCGACGACCAGCTCGGGGGTCCCGAGCCGCACCACGTCGTGCAGGGCGAACAGGTCGTCGTCGAGCGGGTCGTCTCCGGCGGCACGCAGCGCGGAGCGCAGGGCACCGTCGAGGTCTCCCTCGGCGGCGAGCGTCCAGGTCCGCGCCCGCTCGGCGGCGAGCGTCCAGGTCCGCGCCCGCTCGGCGGCGAGCGCCCACGACCGTGCGTTCCCCCCGGGTTCCGGTGCCGCCGGGGACACCGAGGATCCCGGGGACCGGTCCTGGGCGGCGGGCCGCGCGCGCGCCCGCGCGTCCCCGCCGGGGGCCGGACCGCGCGACAGGGCCTGCCGCGCGGTCGTCAGGTCGCCGAGGTAGGCGGAGGCGTGCGCGAGCTCGGCCAGGCAGGCGCGGTGGTGGGGGGAACGGCGCAGTCCCTCGCGGCTCCAGGCGACGGCCTCGCGGGTCTCCCCGCGAAGCCGGGCCACCCGGGCGCGCCGCGCGCAGAACTCCGGCATCGCGGGTTCGTCCCAGCCGGTGTCGTCCTCGGCCATCCGCTCGCCGGTGCCGCGCGGTATCCCCGAGAGCCGTCCCGCGTACGCGCGTGCGGTCAGGTCCTCGCACTCGCCCGCCAGCGCCGTGGCCGTTGCCGAGGCCCGCGGGAGCCGTGGCGAGCCGGAAGGACCGCCCGTCCCCGGGCGCCTCGCGGCGGCCCTGAGCACCGGGCCGTGCAGCGGGTGGGCGAGCCGGACCGACAACCGGTCGTCCACGGTGACCAGCCCCTTCGCCCGCAGGCGTTCGAGGACGCCGAAGGCGGTCCCGGCGCCCGGCGCGTCCGGGACCGGGCGCTCACCGGACGCGAGGAGCTCCGGGAGCGCGCCGGACGCGACGGGTTCCGAGGGGGCGTCGGACGCGGTGGGGGGTTCCTGCGGTTCGCCGGACATGACCAGCCTCAGCGGCCTGCCGGACGCGATGAGCTCCAGCGCCTCCCGTTCCTCCCCGTCGACGTCGCGGATCGTGTCCTCGACCAGCTCCCTGACGCGCGCCGTCATCGGGGGAGTGCCCCGCCAGGTCCAGGTGCCCGAGACGTTGCTCAGGTCCCCTCCGGCGTGGACGGCGACGACCAGCTCGCGCAGGAGGCGGAGGTCACCGCGGCTCGCCCGGTGCAGGCGCCGGACGGTGAGGGTGTCCACGTAGCCGCCCACCGCCCGGGACAGCAGTTCGCCGCACTCGCGCTCCGTCATGGGGACCAGCGCCACGCGCGGCAGGAGGTTCTCCTTCCAGAGCCTGGAGACGTCCTCCGGCACGGGCACGCCCTCCCGGACCGTGACGAGCAGGCGGGTACGCCCCCTGAGCGCCAGGCGGTGGACGAGCGCGGCCGAGGAGTCGTCGAGGAGGTGGGCGTCGTCCACGACGAGCACGCGCACCCCGTCCAGCGCCTCGACCGGGTCCGGCGGGCAGAGGAGCCCCGCGGGGCGCGGGGAGGATCCCGTGAGGGACGGGGAGACGGGGAGCCCCGCGGAATCCCGGGAGGTGGAAAGCCCGGCGCGGCGCGGGGAGCGGGAGAGGAGATGGGCGAAGGCGGCGAGCGGGGTGTCCAGGGTGTCCGGCGTTCCCGTGATCCGCGCGTGCACCGGCTCGGTCATGGCTTCGGTCACAGTCTCGGGCACGGGTACGGCCTCGGCGGCCAGGCGGCTCCTGCCGCTCCCCGCCGCGCCGGTCACGACGACGCCCCGGCGGCCGGCCGCCAGGTTTCGCCGTACGAGATCGAGTTCCTCAGTCCTGGCCGTGAACGGCCAGGGGGACCGTGGGTTTCTCACAGCGGTATGAGCCGGGCCGCCCGTCCGTGATACACGTGGAATTGAGTAGGCCCTACTCATGCGCGTCCGGGATTCCGTCCCCAGTCTCGTGGCATGTGGACACGGTTTCCTTGATCTCCCCACCCTGCCCGCGGGCGAGGGCCGCCACGCCGCGGGGACGTCGATGAGGGCGGGCGACGGCGAGCGCGTCCGGCACTGCTCGCTCCCGCCGTACCCCGCCTACGCGCCGCCGGACGGGCTCGAGGGGCGGCGGCGCGCGGCCCTGCTCTCGGGGCGGCGGGCGTGGCTGAACGGCACGGTCCTGCACTACTGCTTCCTGGGCGGGCGGCATGACGGCGAGCACGGCGACGGCGGGCAGCGCGACGCCGTGCGCCGGGGGTTCCAGGAGTGGAAGGACCTCGGCATCGGGCTGGAGTTCGCCGAGGTCGCCGACCGTACCGAGGCGGAGGTGCGGATCGGGTTCCGGCGGGACGCCGGATCGTGGTCGGCCGTGGGACGCGACGCGCTCCGCGTCGGGACCGCCTCCCGCACGGTGAACTTCGGCTGGGACCTCACCGGGGCGTCCGGCCGGGGCACCGTGCTGCACCAGATCGGCCACGTCATCGGCATGGTCCACGAGCACCAGAGCCCGTACTCGGGCATCCTCTGGGACAAGGAGGCCGTCTACGAGGACTTCGCGGGGCCGCCGAATCTCTGGCCGAGGTCGCGGACGTTCCACAACGTCATCCGCAGGCTCGACGAGAGCGAGGCGAACGGCCCCGTATGGGATCCGCTGTCCGTCATGGGATACCGGCTCGGCCCGGGGCTCATCCTGGAACCCTCGTGCCACCGGGCGGGGATCGTGCCGCCGGGCACCGTCTCCGGGCCCGACGCCGCGTTCGCCCGCCGCTGGTACCCGCCCCCGGGAGCCGAGCCGCCCTCCGAGCTGCGGCCGTTCCGTTCCGCCCCGCTCGGCACCGGGGCGGGGGAGCAGCGCGACTTCGTGATCACACCTCGCGCCACCCGTGACTACACCGTCGGTGTCTTCGGCGAGTGCGACACGGTGCTGGTGTTGTTCGAGGAGGTCGGCGGCGACCCGCGCTATCTGGCGGGCGACGACGACGGCGGGCGCCCGCGCAACGCGTCCCTCCGCGTCCACCTGCTCAGGGACCGCCGCTACGTCCTGCGCGCGCGTGTCCACTCCTGTTGGGGACCCGGCCAGGCCGCCGTCATGTGCTGGTGAGCGCCGGGTGCCGGAACTGTCGTACGCGTCGTGCAGGATCGCCGGCGCCGGCGACGGGCCGGCGAGGTGGCGACACGGAGGCGACCGTGGCGAGAGTGACGACGCCGGAGGGAAACGACGACCACTACGGGGTGACGATGCTCGACCCCGAGGAGAACGAGTTCTGCGTCAGCTAGATCTCCGGTATATGTCCGGCGTTTCCGCAGTTCATCTTTCCGGAGCGGGAAAAGGCGGGTCGGAGTCGCGCGCAGTCATCCGAATGAATGGTTTTCCTCGCATATCGCGGGGCAGGTGGCCGACGGTCGGAAAAGACGGGTTTCGTTCATAGGCGGCGGGGATGGGGGACGATCCTGATGAGCGACAACATAATTTTAACGGTGATCAACTGGGCTGTTCTGGTCCTCGGATGCGTGATGGTCGCACAGAGCGTCTACACGCTGGCGACAGGCCGGTTCCCTCCCCTGTACTCCAAGGGCGACCGGGCGTTGCCGGTGCGGCCGTACGCGTGGTACCTGCTGCTCTTCTGGTTGGCCCTGGTCGCGTTGGCGTTGCCGCAGGTGCTGGACTGGCCGAGCGAATGGCGGATCGTCTCCCTCGTGTTCGTCGTCGCCTTCGTGGCGGGAGCGGTCGTCGTAAGGATGAAGATGAAGAAGGCGGAGCGCTCCATGGAATCGGGTGACACTCACCGGACCCCGTGACATTCACGAGGTCGTGTGACGGGGGTGACGGAGGGGCGTGACCGGCATGCCGCCGATCCCGCCCCTCGTGGTCAGCCGCTCACCTCTGTCTGCTCCGGCGAGCCCGGAATGCTCGCGTCGAGCCAGATCGGGCGCCAGTCGCTCAGCTCGTGGAAGCGGCGCAGCTCGGCGATGCCGCTGAGCCAGCCCATCCACCCGGCGTACGGGGGGTTCTTCTCGTCGAAGCCGCTCTCCACGAAGGTGAGCCGTGTCGCGCCGCCCGAATCCTCCAGCTCCCAGCTGGAGACGCCGAGGCCCGGCCACTCCAGGGAGAGGCCGCGGCCCGGCTCCAGCGCGACGACCTTCGCGGGCGTGTCGTTGGCCTCGAAGCCGCCCATCGCGAACCGCCCGCCGACGTACGGCTCGAGGTCGACCTTGTAGCCGAACCACCGGCTGAACTTCTCCGGGTCGACGAGCGAGTCGAAGACCGCCTCCGGCGAGCCGCCGATGACGAGCTGCTCCCGCATGATCGGGGAGGTGAAGTCGGCCTTCGGGGTGAGCCCGCGGCCCTCCAGGTGGTCGACCAGGTTCGCGATCGACAGGCACCAGAACGTCTGCAGCGTCCCCAGGACTCCGCCCTCGGTCATCGCGGACTCCTGGTCGAAGTGGGTCTGCGTCAGCGTCACGATGGTCGACTCCGCGCTCTCCTCCTCCAGGCTGATCTCGACGGTCGTCTCCTCGCCGCCGAGCAGCCAGGAAAAGCGCAGCGTGTGGTCGTCGACGTGCAGCGGCCGCTGGTGGGGCGCCGCTCCGTCGGGGGTGTGACGCCCCCAGAACGCGTACCGGTGCGGCAGCTCGACCTCGGCGTGCTCGGCCAGCCAGACGCGCAGCTCGCCCGGGTCGGTCAGGGCGTGGTGGACTGCCTTGAGCGGTGCGGTCACGCGCGCGCTCAGCCTCATCGGCTCACTCACGGGGTTCTCCCTTGGGGTAGCAGGCGACGGCGAGCTTGAAGGCGTCCCCTTCGGTGCCGCCGTAACGGGTGAAAAGGTCTTGCAGCGCCGCCTGGAGGTCGTTCAGGAACTCCTGACGCCGCTCGGGGAGCATGCGGATCTCGCCGGACACGCCGATGGACGGCAGCTCCGGCGCGGTCCTGTCGAGCGCGCCGATGTCGGCCTGGACCTCCTCCATGAGGTCCAGCAGGTAGCCCAGGCCCAGGTCGTCCCGGGTCGTGCGCAGGCCGATCCGGCCGACGAGGCGGGGCGAGAGCCAGTAGGAACGGGCGCTCGCCTGGTAGACGCCCTCGTGGATGCCGCGCACCCTGCGCTCGGTCACCTGTGTCACCAGGCCCGCCTCGACCAGGCGTTTGACGTGGTAGTAGACCCGCTGCGGGGTCTGGTCGAGCAGAGCCGCCACCTCGGTGCACGAGCGCGGCTCGGCGAGTTGCCGCAGCACCTCGATGCGCTGCGGTTTGAGCAGGGCCTCGGCCTGCTCGATCTGCTCCAGGTACAGGACGTCTCTCATCGCAAAATCAAGCTTGTACGTAAAATTATATTTTGTCAATGGTCGGCGCGGAGGGGCTCGCCCGGCGTCTCCCCGCGGCGACCGGTCAGGCGGGCGAGAGGAAGGCGGCCAGGAGACCAGAAGACCAGAAGAGCAGGGCGGGCGGGAGGTGCGGGGCTCACCTGCCTTCCGGGGACGATCGCATCGCCCCCAGAAGGGTGTCGAGGGTCACGCGGGCGAATCCGATCCGGGCGTCGCTCGCCCCGTACGGCAGCCACAGGGCGCCCGCGTGCAGCAGGCCGCCGCAGGAGTACACGACGTTGGGCACGTACCCCTCGCGCTCGGTGTCGCCGGGGGTGAGGAGCGTGCCCGGCAGCTCGGCGATGACGCGGCGCGGCTCGTCCAGGTCGAGCAGCAGCGCGCCGATGGCGTAGCGGCGCATCGGGCCGACGCCGTGGGTCAGGACGAGCCAGCCGGCCTCGGTCTCCAGGGGGGATCCGCAGTTGCCGACCTGGATCAGCTCCCAGCCGCTGCGGGGGGTGTGGAGCGGTACCGGGCGCCGCCACCTGCTGTCCTCGCCGAGGGAGGTCAGGCCGATGGTCTCGCCGTCGGAGCGGCACAGCGCCAGCCGGCGCCCGCCCACCCGGCGCGGGAACAGCGCCATCCCCTTGTTGACGGCGGCGGGCCCGCGCAGCGGGGTGACCTCGAAGGTACGCAGGTCGTCGCTGGCGAGCATGTGCGAGCGGATGTGCCGCCCGTCGTAGGCGGTGTAGGTGGCGCGGTACGAGGGCGTGCCGTCCTCATCGACGATCCTCACGAAACGGGCGTCCTCCATCCCGTTGCTCTCGGCCGCGGTGGCGGGCCAGAGCACCCGCCGCTCGATCGGGACGTCGGCGGGGAAGGTCACGGCGTAGTCGGCGGCGGTCGCCCGGCGCAGCTCCTCCACGGTGCCGTGCGTGGTGGTGCGGGTGAGCAGGTCGGTGGGGAGCCGGGCGACCGCCTGCTCGAAGTCGTCGTCGTCGAAGAGGTCGGGCAGCGAGCCCAGCACGGTGGCGGAGACCTCGTTGTCCCAGCCCTCGTCGGTGAGCGCGGCGGCGAGCAGGTCACGCCGGTGGGGGACCCCGTGCCGAGGGCCGGCGGCCAGCGGTCCCGAGCGGTCGGCGACGACGAGCTCGTCGCCGGGGCCGAGCACCGCCGTGACGAAGCCGATGGACGACAGGTGGCCCTCGCCGATCTGCCGCGTGCTGATCACCACGCGCAGCCGTCCCGGGCTCAGGCCGGACTGGTCGGGGTGGGCGACCATCGAGGGGTTGCACAGCGCGGCGCCCTCCACCGCGTACTCGTGGCTGAAGTAGGCGCCGACCAGCAGGCGGGCCGCCGGCCGCAGGTCGACATGGCTCGGGACCCGGTAGCGGACCAGGTCGTAGTGGTGCAGGAAGGTCGTCGCGAGGTCGCGGTGCCGGTCGCCGAACCCCCGCAGCGTCTCCTCGAGGAGCGCGGCGGTCTCGTCGTGGCCGAGAAGCGTGATGCGGTCGATCAGGGCGGCGGCCCGGCTGCGCGCCAGGGCTGCGTCCTCGCCGGGCACGAACAGCTTGATGATCACTCTTCGCGGGTCGGGGGCGAGGGTCTGGTCGAGCCGGGTGGCCAGGTCCCTGATGGTCATGGCACCTCGTTCAGGGGTCTCGGGGCCGGGACGCCGTGCCTTCCGGGGGAGGCCGTCGGGGCGCGGCACCTTCCGGAGGGCACGGCCGGGACGCGGCGTCCTCCAAGGAGCGCGGTCGGGACGCGACGCCGTGTGAAGGTCGCGCCATATCCCGTCATGACACCCATGACATCATCCCGCCGGTCCCGTGACCAGGGCACGATGCCTTCAGACGACCTCACTCCGTTCGCTCACCAGGTGCTCGGCGTGCTGCAGGGTGGAGATGAGCGCGATGGTCGACTCCGCGCCCTGGTTCAGATTGGGCCCGTACAGGGTCAGGCCGTCGTAGCCGCCGCCGGTCGCGGTGTCCCACATCGCCGTACCCCGGTCGTTGGCGCCCTGGAACCACGCCGACGCCCGCCACACCCCCGCCTGCCAGGCGGGGTCGCCGGTGACGGCGCCCGCCGTGGCGCAGGCGTCGGCGAGCGCGGCGACCTCGATCGGCTGCTGGTCGTAGCGGTCCCGCGGCGCGTGCCGCCGCCAGCCCGCGACGGGCACGACCGACAGCCGCCCGTCCCTGGTCTGGATGTCGTGGAGCCAGGTCAGCATCCGCAGGCCGTCGGCGAGCATCGAGTGATCGCCGCCGAGGTGGCCCGCCGCGATGAGCACCTCGGCGAGGGCGGCGTTGGCGTACGTCAGCCGGGGCTGCGGCCACGGCCAGTCGGGGTCGGCCGGGGGGACGCCGACCGCGCGGGCGGCGTCCGCGAGCAGGGCCGCGGCCGGGGCGTTGTCCGGTATGACGCGCAGGACCTCCGCCGCGCCGAGCCCGGCGAACGCCATGGCGCGCGGATGCGTGGACCGCCTGGTGGCGCCGAGGGCGAAGGAGATCAGGGCCTCGTCGCGGATCCACGGGGCGGGGTTGCGGGCCGCCGCGGTGCCCAGGCCCCACAGCGCCCGGCCCCACCAGTCGCCGAGACCGGGCTCGTCGGTCCAGCGCCGGTCGTGGGAGAGCCGGTTGTGGAACGCGCCGGAGCCGTCCTGCGCGTGCGTGAGGAAGGCCAGGTAGCACTCCGCGAGCCGCCGCACCTCGGGGGCCGGCGCCGGTTCGCGGCTGGTGACGACGAGCCCGCGGGCGACGTCGTCGGTGCAGTAGCCGTGCTGGCGGCGGACGACGGCGTGCCTGGCGTGTTCGAACAGGCCGGTGTCGTCGCTCAGCCGCGCCAGGTGCCGGAAGCCGGGGATGGCGGAGGCGACCATGGGGGCCGTGTGGGGGGCGGGGGTCGCGGGGGTCACGGCAGGGCCACCGCCACGGCCGCCGGGCGTCTGGTGAGCAGGCCCCGGGCGAGGTCCTCGTAGCGCGCCGCCACGGCGGGCCACAGCAGGGTCGGGACCAGGGCGTGGGTACGGTTCCTGAGGTCCTCGGCCAGGCCGGGCTCGGTGAGGATCCGGCGTACGGCCGCGGCGAGCGCCGCGGGATCCTCGTGGGGGACGAGCAGGCCGGGCCCGCCGGTGAGCAGTTCCACGGCGTGCGGGAAGGACGTGGCGACCACCGGCACCCCGGCGGCCACCGCCTCGATCAGGACACCGGAGGTCACCTGCTCGTGCGAGTCGTACGGCAGCACGACCACGTCGGCCGAGCGGACCAGCCGGATCAGCGAGGCCTGGTCGCGGTAGACCGGGTCGTACCGCACGGAGGCGGCCACGCCGAGCCGCGCCCCCATCCGCTGCAGCCGGTCGCGGTAGGCCTCCCCGTGGTGTTCGAGCACCTTGGGGTGGGTCTTGCCCGCGATCGTGTACGTGGGCGAGGGGGAGAGGTCCCCCAGCAGGGCGAGCGCCTGCAACGCCCACTCGATGCCCTTGCCGGGGCCGATCAGCCCCCAGGTGAGCAGGTGCGGCCGCAGGCGGCGCTGGGCCGGGACGCGCATGTGGTCGGCGGCTCCGTGCGGGATGACCGACACCTTGCCCGGGTCGACGTGGTAGCCGGCGAGCAGCCGGTCGCGGGCGGTGCCGGTCATGGTGACCACCGCGCCGGCGGCGTCCACGATCTGCTCGAGCAGTCTTCGCTGCCGGGGGGTCGGCCGGGTCAGCACGGTGTGCAGGACCACGATGCTCGGCACCATGAGATGCCGCAGCAGCGGCAGGACGTCCTGGCCGTCCTGGCCGGGGTAGATGCCGTACTCGTGCTGGACCACCGCCACGTCGAACCGCTCCAGGGCGGAGGTCGCCGCCTTCCAGCTCTCGCGCCCGCCGGGGGCCCAGGTGTGCACGACCCCGGGCACGGCGCGTTCGTCGTCGCCGTCCGTGGTGACGCGGACGATCCCGCCGCGGGTGCCCCCCTCGGTGAGGTGGGCGGCCAGGGCGGAGTTGAAGGTCGCGAGCCCGCACTGCGTGGGCGGGTGGGTGCTGAGAAATCCATATGTACAGGCCACTGCCAAGCCTTCCGGTCATCGGCCGCCCCGGCTCACGGATGCGGACCTCACGGGATGAAGACGTCCATCGGCCGGCGTGGTGGCGGATGGAACCGAAGCCTGGCGCCGGGGGCCGTCCTCATCGGGGCCCGGCTGCCGCGACCCCGCAGAGGACCGCGGGGGCTACGTCACTCCGACAGTATCAGGGGATTACGCTCGGTCCACTATGTCGCGGTAGATGCGTAAATAATTGGTCACCATTCTCTCCACCCCGAATCTGCGTTCGGCCTGGGCGCGGCAACCCGCCCGGTCGATCGTGCCGACGCGCGAAACGGCGGAGACGGCCTCCTCGACGGTGTCCACCAGGAAGCCCGTCACGCCCGGATCCACGACCTCGGCCATCGACCCGCGCCGGTAGGCGACCACGGGGGTGCCGCAGGCCATCGACTCGACCACCGACAGGCCGAAGGGCTCGTCGAACGCGATGGGATGCAGCAGGGCCGCGCTTCCGCCGAGGATCTCGGCGCGCCGCTCGGGGCCGACCGAGCCGAGGAACCTGACCCGCTCGCCGTCGACGTGCGGGGCGACCCGCTCGTCGAAGTAGCGCCGGTCCTGGACGATCCCGCAGACGGTCAGCGGCAGCCCGGCCCGCCGCGCGATCTCGATCGCCGTGTGGGTCCCCTTGTCGGGATGGACCCGGCCGAAGACGACCAGCCCTCGGCCGCCGTCGGGGTCGAAGGGCAGGAGCCCGAGGTCGATGCCGTGGTGAACCGTGGCGACGTAGTCGAGCCGGGGGGAGCGGTCGGCGTCGGAGATGGAGACGTAGGCCGATCGGGCACGGGCGTAGGCGGGCAGGATCCCCGCCCCGGAGAACCCGTGGATCGTGGTGAGCAGCGGAGCGCGGCAGTGGCCCGCGAAGGCCAGGGGCAGCCAGTCGAGGTGGCTGTGGACGAGGTCGAACTCGGCGGAACGCCCCAGCGCGTGCGCGACGTGCATCGCCTCCCACACCCGCCCGTCGAGGGACGGATCCTCGGCGTACCCGGTGGGGCAGACCCCGTCGAGCGTCCCCGAGGTGATCGAGTCGAGGGTGGCGAAGAGCGTCACGTCGACGCCCCTGGCGGTCAGTCCCTCGGCGAGCAGGCTGGTGACCTGCTCCCACGGCCCGTAGTGGCGCGGCGGCGTACGCCAGGCGACCGGTCCCAGCAGGGCCACCTTCAGCGGAGCCGGCTCCGGCGCCGCCTCTGCCGGAGCCGCTTTCGCCGGAGTCACCTTCGGCGCGCCCCCCTCAGGCGAAGCCGCCCTCACCGGTCACCGGATCCGGTGCGTACCCGTCCCAGGCCCTCCCTCGACCTCACAGATTCACCCCTCTGCCGGACTGGTAAGGACAGAGCCAGGCAAAAACCACGCTGTTGAAATTCACCAGCATGGTGTGGGGTGTCCGCCCGGCCGTTTCGGTGACCTGGAGCCTGACCACCGACCCGTCCCGCATCCAGCCCGCCACCTCGTCCTCGGTGGGCTCGTGTCCGTGCAGGCGCAGCATCAGGTCGTGGGGCTGCCCGGCGATTCGCAGGTGCAGCTCGCACGCGGGCTCGGTATCCGCCATGTTTCGCCGTCCAGATGTCCATGTGGAGTAGACCCGGCGGAGTTGTCGGCGTCCTGTCGAGCGTACTCCTCGCGCCGGAGGCCACCCCGAGCGGGCGAACGACCACCATGATCGTCGACCCGCTGACGCTCCGACCAGCCGACTCGCCGCCCCGCCGGCTCATCACCCCGCCGAGCACCTGGTCAAACCCCCTCCCTCTCATGCCCGCGAACCGGGACAAGAACGTCAGCGAGCCAGATCGGCCCTCGGCACCTTGCATTCGTGTACGCGTCACCGCGATCGATAGATAAACCCCGGAACGGTATTTCACCCGTCAGGGTGGCTTCTCCGCGTCATGACGGGTCGATCGCCATCCAATCCGGTGCAATTCACGCACGGGAAACGGCCCGAGCCGTCGCCGTGCGGATGCGCGCCACCTCGGCCGGATCCGTGCGGACGCGGCGTCGCGGGCGTCGCCGGATGTCCGTGCGTGTACGCGTTCCGGGTGTGAGCTGCCCGTACGGCGCCGTCCCCGACATCCTTACCTGCAGGTTTTGAAGCGGCTTGCCCTTATCGCCGACTTGGTGATGGAAATGCGTGACAAATGGCTTATTCTGCTCTGTCATTGAGCGGCCAATGGGCATTGAATTGTTGATTCTCGTGGAAATTTTCCGCAATCCGCGGTCTCATATTCCAGCCAGTTCTTTCGGGATCATTACTGGGAAGAGGAGAGTCATATGACCAATTCGCGAAGAATCACGGCACTCGCGGCCGCGCTCGCGACGGCGGTCAGCCTCGGGGCCGCCGGTGCGCAGGCGTCGGCGACGGCCGCGGAGTCCTCGGTGGTGGCCGCGCCTCCGGCGCAGGGGCTCCGGATCACCCGCTTCCTCGGCGAGCAGCGCCTGCCACACAGGATGCGGTTCCGGGGGACCACCGTCGGCGGCCTCTCCGGTCTCGACCGTGACCCCCGCACCGGCACCTGGTACCTCATATCCGACGACCGGTGGCGCTACAACCCGGCCCGCTTCTACACCGGCCGCTTCGACATCCACCCGGTCACCGGGGCGTTCACCGGGGTGAACCTCACCGGGGTCACCACCCTGCGGCGTCCCGGCGGGAGCTCCTACCCGGCCTACGGCCGGCCCAGGTCCGCCGATCCCGAGACGATCCGCTACGACCGGTGGAGCCGCAGGGTGCTGTGGGCCAACGAGGGCGACCGGCCGGACGCGGAGAACCCCGACATCCCGGTGTCCGACCTGTCCGTCCGCTGGACCAACAGCGAGGGCCGCTACCTCGGGGAGCTGCCGGTTCCCCGCAACCTGAAGATGACCGCCACCACCAGCGGCCCCCGGCGCAACTTCGGGTTCGAGGGGCTGACCTCCACGGAGCGGACCATCGCGGCCGTCACGGAAGGCCCGCGATACGAGGACGGCGCGCCGCCGACCGTCAGCCGGGGCGCCACGGCCCGCATCACCGTGTGGGGACGCGACGGCCGGCCGCGCGGGCAGTACGCCTACCCGATCGACAAGCTCCCGGCGGCGCCGATCCCGGCGAACGGCAAGTCCGACAGCGGGGTCTCGGAGATCCTGGCGATCGACGACAACCGCTACCTCGCCCTTGAGCGCTCCTGGATCGAGGGCGTCAACTACAAGGCCAAGCTGTACGAGATCGACCTGCGCGGCGCCACGAACGTGCTGACCCGCGACAGCCTGGCCGCCGGACGCCCGTACCGCCCGGTTTCCAAGCGTCTCGTCACCGATTTCGGCAGGGTGCGGCTGCCGTTGCAGAATCTGGAGAGCCTCGCCTGGGGGCCGCGCCTGCGCAACGGCGAGTGCACGCTGGTGGTCGGCTCCGACGACAACTTCGACAGCAACGAGGCCACCCAGTTCCTGGCCTTCGCCGCCCGGGGCTGCGACGGCCGTTGAGATAGCACCGGGCGACCGGTGCCCACGCCGGCCACGAGGTGACGGCGGCTCGATCGAGAAAGAACCCGGGCGTGGCCGGGACCCGCGACACGGGTCCCGGCCACGCCTGCTGTTCCGCCGTCCCCGCCGCCCGGGGCTGCGACGGCCGTTGAGATAGCACCGGGCGACCGGTGCCCACGCCGGCCACGAGGTGACGGCGGCTCGATCGAGAAAGAACCCGGGCGTGGCCGGGACCCGCGACACGGGTCCCGGCCACGCCTGCTGTTCCGCCGTCCCCGCCGCCCGCTCGTCCGGTCGTCGCGGGAGGCGCGGCGGTCCGGCACCTGACCGGGTCTCCGTCTCCCGTGCCGGGGCCGGTCCCCGCGGCCCACGGGCGGATCGGGAGACGGCGGTCCGGCTGGACCCTCCCACCGCGGGAACCTTCATTCTGGTGAGGTGAACGAGGGACACCTGCCGATCGGGCGGTTCGCACGGCTGTGCCGGCTCAGCGTCAAGCAACTGCGCCACTACGACGAGCTGGGCCTGCTGGCCCCGGCGTATGTCGATCCGGACACCGGCTACCGCTACTACCGGCCCGACCAGGCGCGCCCCGCGATGCTGATCGGCCTGCTGCGCTCCCTCGACGTACCCCTCCCCTCGATCGGGCGGGTGCTGTCCGGTGAGGCGGGCGTGCTCGGCGGCGTGCGCGACCGCATGGAGGCCGAGCTGGCGCGCCGAGAGCGCAACTTCGCCGCGCTCGAACGCATCCTGTCCGAGGGCCTGCCCCGGCCGGAGGTGACGGTCGTCCGCGAGCCTGCCCGGCGGGTGGTCGTCGTACGGGACACCGCGCCTCAGGAGCGGATCGGCGCGGTCACCTCGGCGTGCGTGGCCCGGTTGCTCGCGGCGGCGGGCGTGCCGGACGGGCTGCTGGTCGGCCTGTTCCCGCTCGACATGGCGGAGGAGGTGGCCGTGGCCGTCGCGCTGGAGACGTCCGAGGACGTCCCGGGGACGTCCTCGGACGTCCTGCCGGGCGGTCTGTACGCGTCGGCGACCCATATCGGGGCGTACGACCAGATCCCTCTCACCACACACGCGTTGCTCGCCTGGGTGGGCGAGCGCGGGCACATGCCTGCCGGCCCGCTGCGGGAGGTGTACGTCTCCAACCCCGCCACCACGCCACAGGACCGGCTGGTGACACATCTGATGATCAAACTGAATGACCCGGAATGAACGGGTGTCCGGCCGCCGGCGATCCAGAAGCGGCCGAGTCCGGCCCCGCGCGGGCGCGTGCGCCCCGCTATCACCCCGGGCGGAGACCCGAAAGCCGCCCCGGCATTACGTCGGTCCTAAAATGCCAAAAGTGTTCGCATCAAAGTACCGCGACGATTCATCGGGATTCGTGGACCTCCTCTTTCGGGAGCCGCCTGACCGGGGTTGTTCCGGCTCCCGAACTCCTTGGCCCGTCGCTTCCCGGCACCTGCCTGCTGATGGCCAAAAATAAGTAAATTTCTGGATTCGTTGGAGTCGTTGAGGTGTCCTCGGCATGGCTCCGGGTTCTTGGCCATCTTCCCGCTTCTTTGATTCTCGTCGGGTTCATCTATGTCCGCCGCTAGAACTTTGTTCGCATAATGACAAATTTAATGATTTAGCTATACGATCGCCGTTCGTGGTTGGAGTTGATCTTTCAGGAACCCGATTGGCAGACGACCTGTTCTTTGTCGTGCATGACAACGCGACCGGCCGGATGAGGCTTCACGCCCGTCTGACCGGTCTCGGGCTGGCCGCCGCCGTACTGGGAGAACTGATGCTCGCCGGGCGGGTGACCGTGGGATCGGCGGCGGGACAGGTGCGGCTCGTCGTCCTCGACGCGGCGCCGCCTCAAGACGCGCTCACCCGGACCGCCCTGGGGCACATCGTCGCCGAACCCTCGCACCGCTTCCGTACCTGGCTGCAGTTCCTCGCCCGTACTGCACTCGCCGACGTGGCGGCCCGGATGACCGCCGACGGGCTGCTGCGCCCGCCCGGCAGGCGCCCGTCACGGAGACGGGTACCGGTCGACGTGAACGTCGCGGGGTGGCCCGTCGGGCGCGTCAACCTGGCGATCCAACGCCGTGAGCCACTCAACGCCCAGGACCGCGTCCTGCTGGGGCTGCTCGTCGCGACCGGCGGCGACCAGCTCGTCCTGTGGGAGCAGAACCCGGCGTACCTCTCCGCGGCGATCGCCGCCCTTCCGGCGCCGCTCCAGGAACTGATCGCCCAGACCGAGGCCGCCGTCGGCGACGCCGTCATCACCCGCCGGTGAGCCCACCCCCCTCATTCCAAGGAGTCCCTCGATGTCCGTGACAGAGCAGAGAACCGGCGCGGTCTCCGCCGCGCTGGCCCAGGACCGCCTTGGCGTGCCCTCCGTGGTCTTCTTCGTCATCTCGGCGGCGGCGCCGCTCACCGTCATCGGCGGCTCGGTGACCGCCGCCTACGCCGCGACCGGCGTGACCGGCGTGCCGCTCGCCTTCATCCTGCTCGGGGGCATCCTGGGCCTGTTCGCCGTCGGCTACGTGACGATGGCCCGCCACGTCGTCAATGCCGGGGCGTTCTACGCGTACACCGCGAAAGGGCTCGGCAGGCCGGTGGGGGTGGCGACCGCGTGGGTCGCGTTGCTGGCCTACAACGCGCTCCAGGTGGGTCTCTACGGAATGATCGGCGCGGCCGCCCAGCCGCTGATCGCCGGCTGGTTCGGCAGCTCCCCGCCCTGGTGGGTCATCGGGCTGGTCGCCTGGGTGCTGACCGGGGCGCTCGGCCTCATGCGGGTCGACGTGAACGGGAAGGTCCTGTCGGTCCTGCTGCTGACGGAGATAGCCGTCGTCGTCCTGTTCGACATCGCGGACCTGGTCAACCCGTCGGCCTCGGGCTACAGCCTCGACGTCTTCGACCCGTCGAACCTCTTCGTCCCCGGGATCGGAGCGGTGGTCGCGATCTGCATCGCGTCCTTCGCGGGTTTCGAGTCGTCGGTGGTGTTCTCCGAGGAGACCAAGGACCCGAGGCGCACGGTGCCGATCGCGACCTACGTCGCGCTCGCCGTCATCTCCGGGCTCTACGCCGTGTCCTCCTGGGCGATGACCGTGCCGATCGGCTCGGACAAGATCGTCGAGACCTCGCGCGAGCAGAGTTCGAATCTCCTGTTCAACCTGGCCGGGCAGCACCTGGGGGCGACCATCGCCACCATCGGCTCCCTGCTCTTCGTGACGAGCCTCTTCGCCGCGCTGATCGCCTTCCACAACACGATCTCCCGCTACGTCTTCGCCCTCGGGAGGGAAAGGGTCCTGCCCGAGACCTTCGGCCGTACCTCCCCCCGGACCGGTGCCCCGGTCAACGGCTCGGTGGCGCAGAGCGTCATCGGGCTGGCCACGATCGTCATATACGCGATCTTCGACCTGGACCCGGTCATCCAGCTGTTCTTCACCGTCGGGTCGTTCGGCGGCCTGGGACTGCTCATGATGCTGGCGGCCACCTCGGTCTCCGTGCTGGTCTTCTTCGCCAAGAACCCCCACGAGGAGAACGCCTGGCGGACCCGCATCGCCCCGGTCATCTCCTCCGTCCTGCTGTTCGTCGTCATCGTGCTCGTCCTGCTCAACTTCGACACCGTGCTCGGCGTGGCCCCCGACTCCCCGCTCCGCTGGATCATGCCCGCCATCTACTTCGTCGCCGCGGGGTTCGGCGTCATGTGGGGACTCGCCCTGCGGGCCAGGCGGCCGAAGGTGTACGCCAACATCGGCCTGGGCGCCCAGGCGGCCGTGGGAGGGAACGAATGACCGAGATCATTCGCATCCAGAACGCTCCCGGGGTCGCCGAGACCATCGGCGCGATCATCGCCACCTCCTTCCACGAGCAGGAGGTCTCGGCTTGGATGATCCCGCCGGAGGAGGACCGCCGCCGGGTGATGCCCCCCTTCTTCTCCATGCTCAGCGAAGGCGCCCTCACTCACGGCGAGGTCCACGCGACGGCCGACATGTCCGCCGTGGCCGTGTGGTACCACAAGGGGGTCGAGCCGCTTCCCGAGATCCCCGACCGGGCCGCCCGGGTGGAGGCGTTCGCCGGGCCCCACGCGGAGCGCATCGAGCAGATGGGCGAGGAGATGGACCGGCGCCATCCCCACGAGCCACACCACTACCTGGCGTTCCTCGCCGTGCTTCCCGGACATCAGGGACGGAAGACGGGGACCCGGCTGCTGGAGGGGTACCACCGCGGGCTCGACGAGGCGGGGACACCCGCGTACCTGGAGGCCAGCAGCACTCGCAGCCGCAGGCTCTACCTGCGGCACGGCTACCGGGACCTCGGCGACCCGCTGGTCCTGCCCGGCGGCCCGCCGATGTTCCCGATGTGGCGCCCGCCGAACCCCTGATTCCGGCGCGCCGAGCCGAGGTCAGGCGCGGGAGAGGTGAAGACGGACCTGGGTGCCGGGCAGGCCGGTGCGGATCTCCAGCAGGTCGCAGACCTGGCGGACGACCCACAGGCCGTGGCCGCGAAGGCCGGTGAGGCCGGGCGGCAGGTAGCCGGGAAACGGGGTGTCCATGTGCCCGGGGTCGGTGACGTCGCAGCCGATGGCCGGGCCGTCGGTCCACAGCCGTATCTCACCGTGCCCGCCGCCGTGCTCGACGGCGTTGGCGACGACCTCGTTGACGGCGAGCAGGAGCCGTTCGGCCCGCTCGTCCGACAGGCCGGACGCGGCCGCCCACGCGGCCACCCGCCTCCGCATCCGGGACAGGTCGGCGTCGAACCGGATGGTCGCCTCGGTCCCGGCGGGCGGCGGCAGGGGACGGTGGTCGGCGGCGTGGGTGAAGGTCGCCGGATCGTCATAGTCCCGGCTCGCCCGCGAGCTGCTGTCGACCAGCAGGTCCGGGTGGGTGCGGCGGGCGTCGGCGACGATACGCCCGGGCAGCGTCCGCGTGTCGTAGGGGCAGACGATCCAGGCCGGGCTGCCGGCGAACGCGACGTTGAGCATCGCCTCGTACCGGGTCCACTCCGCCTCCTGCCGCTCGCCGCGGCCGTGCCAGACGGGCTCGCCGATGATGCGGATCCGCCGGTGGGCGGGCGAGTGGGTGTTGACGTAGGAGTTGTAGGCGGCCAGGGTCCGGCCGGGCGCGTCGTACCACTTCCGCGCGGCGACGAACTCCACCTGGCCCGCCGCGTCGCCCAGGCCGGACCTCAGCAGCTCGATGTTGGCCTCGGTGGTCACCGCCAGGACCCTGTCGTCCCGCGCCAGGCCGTCGAGGCAGAAAGCGGTGGTGGCGGAGAGGAAGGCCTGGTCGGTGTCGTATATCAGTGCCTGGTGGATCAACCCGGGCGCCGCGTCCGAGGGCTGGACGGTGATGCTGCTCATGCGGGGACAGCCTCCGAGTCGAGTATCAGGCCGGGGGTCCGGTCCCAGCCGACCAGGCGGATGACCTCGCCCAGCATGGGAGCCAGATTCAGCACCAGGAGGCGCCGTCCGCGCGGGAGGCGGGCGGCCGCGTGCGCCAGATCGCGCAGGCCCGCCACGTCGATGAACTCCAGGCCGGCCATGTCCAAGCGTACGTCCGCGCTCGAATCGGCGTCCAGGATCGTGCGCAGCACCGTGGTGTTCCGGTGGTCGATGGTGCCGATCACCCGCAGCACACGGCCGCCGACGGCGTCGAAGGACGGGATGACACGCAGCTGGCCGTCGTGGAACAGGGCGTTCATCCGCACGTCGTCCGGGTGGCTGCCGACCAGCGCGCCGAGGCGCTCGGCGGGGAACAGGCGCGTGTCGTACTGGCAGATCGCCGCCGACAGGCCTTCGGCGAACAGGGCGGTGACGCGGCGTTCGTAGTGCTCGAGCTGCTCGACGCCCGGTCTGTCGCGAAGGGCCCAGCTCATCTCCCCGCTGACCCGCAACCCGGTGAACCCCGCCTCCAGGCTGGCCTCGATCTCGCGCCTCAGCGTGGTGATCATCGTATCGGCGTCGAACCGGCCCGAGGCCAGGTAGCCGTCGTCGTTGGAGACGACGTCGAACTGGCCCGTCCGCATCGCCGAGGTCACATCGACCCCGGCGTCCTCCAGCCAGTGACGTACGCGCCCAGGTGCCGGGCCGTCGGTGAAGTACAGCACCCGCTCCCGGCGTTCCAAGCCCGCGGAGACGAAGGCGGAGGCCACCTCGCGCTGCTCGTCCTCATGCGAGAACGCCAGGCACAGGTGATCGCCCAGCTTCACGTCCTTGACATGGCGCATCACTTCCCCCTAATCGCCATCTCGTCGGGAAAAGGAGATATTTCGGAAATTTCATAGTTATCGCCAGGTAAGCCTATACAGCTCGTCCTCGCCTGGAGCGGGTCTGTCGACGTCGCGGCGACCGTAACCGCCGTCACCCGCGTCCGCCGCCGGGGACGTTCGCGGCGGCCGGACCGGGGTATGCGCCGGCGGATTCGCGTTTGGTCCGTGGGGAGGGGCATTGCCGCTCGTTATCGGGGTATCGCGGGGGTCCGCCATCGGTACGCGGCCAGGGAGGGCTGAGGTGGATCGTCACAAGCAGGCGTTGTGGGTGCGGGTGACTCATCGCGGGCACTGCAGCGTGCTGGAGGTGGGCGGGCACCTGGACTTCGTCACCGCCCCCACGCTCACCCGGCACGTCAACGAGGTCTGGGAACTGAGCGCCGGTCCCCGCCTGGTGCTGGAGCTGTCACAGCTGACCTTCTACGACTCCACGGCCCTGGGAATCCTGGCCAACACCCGGCAGCGCATCCAGGACACCGCCACCGGCCGGCTCCTGTTCGCGGGCGTCCCGGACGGCCTGAGGCTTCTGCTGCGACGCACCGGCCTGCTGCCCCGCTTCGAGCTGCGCGACAACGCCGAACAGGCCGTCGCCGAGCTGCTCCCCCCGACGTGAGGCGCCGCTCCTACCTTCACGAGAGCGAAAATCTGTAGTGGCCGATGTAGACATTCGTATCGAGCGGGGGTATGGTTTCTGACATCGCAAGGAACGGATCCGCGAGGGCAGCGCAGGACTCAGGCATCACGACGAGCTGCCCGGACGAGCGTGGACAGCAGGAGACAACGCGGTAAGACCGTGAAGAGGGGCAGAAGGTCGGACGTGCCGGGGCCGAGCGGTTGAAGGGTCCCGGCCGTGGACGCGCTGCCACGGCAGTAGCGGTGAACGAAGCCGCGACGTCGGACGTGCCGGGGCCGGCACAGCAGGTGAAGGGTCCTGGCCATGGGCGCGCGGTTGCGGTAAGTGACGCATGAGATCGAAGAAGCAGAGATAGCGAAGGGAGTGTTGAACGCCATCAGGATCGCCCGTTGACGGCTGATGTTCCGCCGCACGGGTACCGCAGTCCCACGGATTGGAAGGTGGTCTACGGTCACGCACACGCGATCCCCGCATCCCCGTCCCCATCGGGCGGCCGGTGCGGAAGAAACAGGTCGGCCCCAGGGCCGATAGATGGTGTTGAACCTCGTGGGCCCCGGCGCATCAAGGCGCCGGGGCCCCTGTCGGCATTCCGGGAAGGTTGTATGGATCAAGCAGTGACGGCGTCGGCCGTCCGCGCAGGGCTCGGGCTCCGCGGCACCGCCGGCAAGGCTGAACCGGCCCACCGGGTCACCGCAGCGGGGAGGGCCGATGGGCTCGGGTGAGGTCTCCGGTCACCGGTTCGACGACGAGGACTACCCCGCCTACAGCATGGGCCGGGCCGCCGAGATGCTCGGCGTCACCCCGGCGTTCCTCCGCAACCTGGGCACCGCCAAGTTGATCGAGCCGCAGCGCTCCGAGGGCGGCCACCGCCGCTACTCGCGCTACCAGCTACGCCTGGCCGCCCGCGCCCGCGAACTGGTCGACCAGGGCACCGCGCTGGAGGCGGCCTGCCGCATCATCATCCTGGAGGACCAGCTCGCCGAGGCCCTGCGCATCAACTCCGAACTCCAGCGGAGCCGCGACCGCCAGTGAGGACCTCAGCCGCCGGGTGTGAGGCCGGGGCCGGTGAGGCGGCGGTCTCCGCGGGTGGTGACCACGAACACCTGCCAGTTGTAGTAGGCGTAGTAGTTCCTGATGTCCTGCTTGATCTGGCGGGCGTGCAGCAGCACCGCGTCGACGTACGCCTGGGAGTGGTTGTAGGCGTACAGCGCGCGCCGGTAGTCGCGTGGCGCCCCCGACGCGTGCAGGTAGTTGGCCGCGGCGAGCAGGGCGTCACGGGTGTCCTGGATGTCGCCGCCCATCCCGTAGGCGGCCCATGTTCGCGGCATGAACTGCATGGGCCCCTTGGCGCCGGTGTGACTCGGCGACCGCACCCGGCCGAACTTGGTCTCGACGAACATCACCGCCGCCAGCACCTCCCAGTCGACGCCGAACCGCCGCTCGGCATACCGGAAGTGGCCGAGCAGGAAGTCGGCGGGCTTGGGCGGCTGGACGCGGAACTTCGCCGCTCCGCTGATGGGCCGGACGAGGGAGCGCAGGTCCCGGCCGGCCGTCACGTTGTCCCTCGCCTGCCCGGCCAGGGCCTTCGGCAGCCTGGCGTAGGTGCGGGAGGCGACCTTCGGGTTGAGGACCAGGTAGCGGTAGATGCGCTGCTGGTGCAGGGCCAGCAGCACCACCGGCTCGGGGGGTCGCCCCTTGGCGGGGTCGCCCTCGCGTCTCCAGCCGTCGATGGCGCGCCGGAGCTCCGCGGTGGTCGTGGTGAGGGAACGGGCCAGCCGTGACGGGTCGGTGGGGATCGTCGCGTCCGGGGCGGGCAGAGCGGGTGCCGTCTGGCCCGCGGGAGTCCGGCCCGCGGATTCCGCCGCAGGCGGCGGTGTCGTCTTCGGGGCGGCGCTCTGCGAGGAGGTGTCCCGCGCGGCACCCGTTCGCGGGGCGGCGTCCTGTGAGGCGGCGTCCTGTGAGGTCGCGCTTTGTGAGGCGGCGCAGCCGGAGATCGCGACGACCAGGCCGACGAGCGAGGCGACCATCGGCCTCCCGCGCGACCGGCCCGCGCGCGTGCCCCGCGGCCTGCCCTCCGAGACGTCCGGCCGGGCGGGCGTCGTCCGCCCGCCCGGCCGGTGGCCACGCTCCGGCCGTGAAACCTCCGCGTGCTGATCGTTCATCGGCCCCAACGTACCCGAGCGGTGGCCTCCCGGGCCGCTTTCCCGAACAACGGGACTCGTCGCGGGGGAGAGAGCGCAGCCGTCAGGCCGGGCCGGCGTGGGCGGCGATGTTGATCGGCTGCTCCGGGAAGGACTTTAGTCCTGATCCGATGCGCCAAACAGCACTGTTTCTACTGAGGTGACAGATACATCCTGATATGTGGGGATAAGCGAACCTTTGCCGGAAGGGAGGGAAGATGCGGCCGGCGACGACAAAGATCTTGTTCGTATTGATCCTGATGATCGTGGCGTTGGCGGGGGTCACCGTGGCGGCCGTGATCGAAGACCGCCTTTCGCCGGCCCAGCAGTCCCGCCCTCCGGGGAACTCGGACGGGCGCGGGACGAACAATATGGCCGCGACCGGCGAGTTCGACTATCTGGCGCGGATGGTGCCCCACGATCAGGAGGGCGTCACCGCCGCGAAGCAGCTTCGGCGCTCCGGCACCCCGGAAATACGCCGGCTGGGCGCGACGATCGTGGCCACGCAGACCGCCGACATCGCCAGGATGAAGGCGTGGCTGGCCAAGTGGTACCCAGGGCGCGACACGGCGGTCGACTACCAGCCGATGATGCGCGATCTGTCGAACCTGTCGGGTGACTCACTGGACAAGGCGTTCCTGAAAGACATGATCTCGCACCACAAGGCGGCGGTGATGCTGTCCCAGCACCTGCTCAGGCACGGGCTCGCGCGACACGAGGAGGTCGCGGCGTTCGCCCGCGAGGTGAGGGACACCCAGCATGCCGAGATATCCCAGATGCAGCGTTTGCTGAAGACCGGCAGGCAGAATGGACATCCCGGCTGATCATGCCGGCCGGGCGAACGGCGATGGCAGGCCCCGTCTCCGGACCTGAGAGTGCCCGCGAAGGGCGTTCAGCCGTCGCTCATCCGTTCCGCCGCCAGTACCAGCCGCCACGTCAGCTCCCCGGAGGGCGGGACCACCGCGGCGTCTCCCGGCCCCGCCTCGGCCAGGTCGAAGACCGCGCCGAGCATCGGCTCCACGCCGATGCTGCGGTACGGCGCGCGGGCGGGGAATCCGCCGAGGTTGCGCCACAGCGCGGTGGACACCGGCACCCCCTCGGGCGCCTCCACCCGCAGGTGGAGGATGTCGGGGCCGTCCACCACCCGGACGGCCGCACACCGGAGCACGGCTCCGGCCGCGGTGCCGTCGCACGGGCCGAACCGGCCGAGCGGCAGGCCCAGCGGGTCGGGCCAGCGGCCCTCCAGGTAGGGGGCGCCGGAGGGCCAGGGACGGGCGAGCATCTCCGCGGCCTCGGGAAAGACCCTGGTGGGGGTCTCCGCCGGAGCGACGAGCCGGGCGTCGTCGCCGAGGTCGAGCAGGGCGTGGGCGGCCCAGACGAACGCGTACCCCGGGTCGGCCGACAGGCGGTACTCGGCGACCACCGCCCCGGCCTCCTCGGTGACCCCGCGCCGCAGCTCGAAGCCGTCACCTCGTACGAAGCCCTCGCCCGCCGACCCGCTCCAGGGGCGGCTCCACGCGTCGCCGTGGTCGGGCAGGCCGCGCACCGTGGGAAGGCACTCCTCCAGGCCGCCCGCGTCGACGAAGTCCATGCCGGGGACCACGCTCTCCCGGGCGGGGTCGGGGCGCGACCACAGCCACTCGCGGCCGCCGCCGGCCAGCGACGTCCACCTGCCACCGCGCTCGAGGTCGAAGAGAGGGCGCAGCGGAACCGGGACCGTCACCATCCGGCGAACCTCTTCCCGGCCGTCCTGATCTCCCGCTCGGTTCCGGCCGGTCACGCGGAGTCCTTCACCGCGCTCCAGCCGCCGTCCACGACCAGGCACGCCCCGGTGACGTACGAGCTCTCCTCGCAGGCGAGGAAGGTCACCGCGGCCGCCACCTCCTCGGGCCTGCCGAAGCGCGCGGCGGCGGTGCCGGCCACGCTGCGGCGGCGGTCCTCCTCGCCGATGCCGTCCCAGGCGGGGGTGAGGATCGGCCCGGGGAGCACGGTGTTGACCCGCACCTCGGGGCCGTACTCCACGGCCAGCTGGCGGCCGAGCGACACCAGGCCGCCCTTGGCCGCGGCGTAGGCGGGGTGCGCGGGCAGGCCCGCCAGGGCGTGCACGGAGGAGCTGAGCACGATGGTGCCCCGGTTCGCCCGCAAGAGCCCGACGCACGCGTGGACCGCCAGGTACGTCGCGGTGAGGTTGACCGCGATCTGCCGATCCCAGTCGGCCTCGGCCAGTTCGTGGGCGGGGGCCCGCGTCACCACGCTGGCGTTGCTGTGCAGCACGTCGAGCCGCCCGAACTCGGCCCGCGCCACGTCCGCGATCCGCCGCCAGGTACGGGCGTCGGCCACGTCGCCGGTGATCGCCAGCACTCCGGGCCGGTCGGGGCCCTGCCCGGCCAGGTCGACCGCGATCACGCGCGCGTCCTCGGCCAGGAAGCGGTCCACCACCGCGGCGCCGATGCCGGAGGCAGTGCCGGTCACCACGGCCACCTTGCCGGACAGCAATCCCCGTCCCATGATCTACATCCCCCAGATGGTGAGGAGCCCGCCCGGCTGGACGGTCTCCACGATCGGCCGAGAACGCGACCCGTCGTTCCTCACGGACCGGTCACGCCGTCGTTCCTCGCGGACCAGTCAACACGCGGCGACCGGCCGCGAGGAATGTTCATTACGCGGCACTACCTGGACAATCCGACGGCGTGTGCCATACTGCTCCCGTGCCGATCCAGGAGGGGTTCCTCAACCAGCGGCTCACCGTCGTGCCGCGCCGCGTCGTCGCCGAGGCGCACGCCCGGCCGGTGACCAGGCGCCTCATGGTCACCGACTGCGGTTACTATCCCAAGGCGGCGGACCACCTGATGACAAGGCCGAACGGCACCGAGGAGACCATTCTCATCCTGTGCACGGCCGGCACCGGATGGGCGAGCGTCGGCGGCGCCCAGCACCGCGTCGGGTCGAACGCGGCCCTGGTGATCCCGCGCGGCGCCCCGCACTCCTACGGCGCGTCCGCCGACAATCCCTGGACGATCTGGTGGTGCCATCTCCGTGGCAGCGACCTGGCCGAGCTCGTCGAGGAGATCGGCGCGAGCGTGTCCAGACCGGTGATCCCCATCCGGCGCCTCGACCGGGCGGTTGCGCTGCTGGACGAGATCGTCACCATCCTCGAACGCGACCACTCGCCGGCGAGCCGGATGGGAGCGGCCGGCGCGGCGTGGAAGCTCCTCACGCAGATCGTCGTCGACCGCGCCATGCCGGCACCCGGCGACCCCCTGCAGCGGGCGATGGCCTACCTCGCCGAGCGGCTGGACAGCACGGTCCGGGTCGCCGACCTGGCGTCACTGGTCGGCGTCTCCCCCTCCCACCTGAGCGCGATGTTCCGCCACGCGACCGGAGGCGGGGTGCTCGCGCACCACACGGCGCTGCGGATGGCGCAGGCGCGCCAGCTGCTCGACACGACGGACGCGACCGTCGCCACCATCGCCCGCGAGGTCGGCTATCCCGACCCGTTCTACTTCTCCCGCCACTTCAAGCGGATGCACGAGGCCAGCCCCACCGAATACCGCAACCGCGCCAAGGGCTGAGCCCGGGGCGCTCTCCCGCGGCCCGCGAGCCCGGCAGGGCGGCCCGGGGCACGACGCCGCCACGGGCCCGGGAGGCGAGGCGACCGCCGCCCGGGTCACGGCGTCGCCGCCCGGCTCACGACGCGGATCAGCACCGAGCGGTCGACGTCCAGCGACGGCGCCTCGACGCCGACGAGCCGCAGCACCCGTCCGGGCAGCGTCACACCGTCGTGCTGCCACGGCGGGAGCACGGTGCCGGGCGCGGGCGGGGTGCCCGGGTGAACGGCCTCGACGGTGTAGGTCAGCTCGTCGTCGAGCCCGGGCAGCCGGACGCGCCCCGGCGGCCAGGTCGACGGGCGCTCGACGACGCTGAACGCGTAGAGCGCCTCGCTCCGGTCGCCCGCCACGACACCCTGGAGGCGCAACGCGGCGTCGGCGAGGTCGGCGTGCACGACGTCACCCGAGTGCAGCAGCGCCCGGTGCTCCTTGTGGAACGCGATCCACCTCGCGAGCGCGGCGCGGGTCTCGTCGTCCACGGTGAGCAGGTCGACCTCGACGCCGAGGTGCCCCCACAGCGCCTTCTCCGCGCGGTAGCCGAGCGGATGCGTGCGGTGGGTCGTGTGCGTCTCCTCGGCTCCGATGTGCGTGCCCTGCATCTCCGGGGGCACCAGCAGCCCGGTCCAGCGCTGGATCTCCAGCCGCTCGTGCGGGTCGTTGCAGTCGCTCGGCCAGACCCGGTCGGCGTACTCCAGCACGCCGAGGTCGACGCGGCCGCCGCCGCTGGCGCACGACTCGATCTCCAGCCCCGGGTGGGCGGCCTTGAGATCGGCCATCAGCCGGTACGCCTGCCGGACCTGCCTGCGCACCCCCGGCCGGCCGTCGGGGCCGTGCCCGGCGTCGAGCAGGTACCGGTTGTGGTCCCACTTGACGTACGCGATGCCGAGCGAACCGATCAGGGCGCTCATCCGCTCCAGGAGATGGGCGTACGCGCCGGGATGGCCGAGGTCGAGGACGTGCTGGTGGCGGGAGGGCAGCCCGGGGCCGTGCCCCGCGTCGAAGATCCATTCCGGGTGTTCGCGGGCCAGGTCGGAGTCGAGGTTCACCATCTCCGGCTCGAACCAGAGCCCGAAGTCCATGCCGGCCTCGCGCACGCGGGCGACGAGCGGTTCGAGGCCGTCCGGCCAGACGGCCGGGTCGACCGTCCAGTCGCCCAGCGAGGTGGTGTCGTCCCGGCGGCCGAGGAACCAGCCGTCGTCCAGCACGAACCGCTCGGCGCCGATCTCCGCGCCGCGCTCGGCGAGCGCGGCAAGGGTCGCGAGGTCGTGCTGGAAGTAGACGGCCTCCCAGGTGTTCAGCACGACGGGCCGGGGCGAGCGAGGGTGCTCGGGGCGCGACCGCAGGTACCGGTGGAACCGCGAGGCGAGGTCGTCCAGCCCCACTCCCCACGAGCCGTACTGCCACGGGCTCTGGTACGAGTCGCCCCGCCCGAGCACCACCTCGTCCGCGAGCAGCGCCTCTCCCGCCGCCAGGTGCCTGGTGCCCGCCGGTGTCCGCTCGGCGGCGAGCACCTGGTTGCCGCTCCAGGCGAGATGGGTCGCCCACACCGTCCCGTGCCGGAACCCGAACCCCTCCTCACCGGCGACGAGCAGCAGCGTGTGTTCGAGCCCCGGCTTGCCGCCCCGCGAGGCCCGGACCCACTCCCCGACGTGGAACGGGCGCCGCTGCGGCACGCGTTCGAGCGCCCAGCGGCCGGTCAGGTCGAGGACCTCCGACGCGTCCGGCGGCACGGGGAGGGCCATCTCCAGGCCGCCGACGCGGTACGGCGTCTCGGCGTCGTTGGTGATCCGGGCCCGCTGCCGTACGAGGCCGCCGGCGGCGAGCACCTGGATCTCGATGTCGGCGGTCAGCCCGTACTCCGGGTCGTGCGCCGTGCCGCGCAGCACCGGGCCGCCGTCGGCCGCGCCGTCGAGGTGGTGCGTCGCGTTCCGGAACTTCGGCGCCCAGCGGCGGCCGTCGCTGTCACCGACGAGCCCCGGGCGCCCGAGCCAGCCCTCCGCCAGCTGGGGGAGCACCGGTACGGGCTGCGGGTAGGTGACCGCGCTGTCGCCGATGGCCGGGAGCGCGGCCCGGTGCAGGTCCGCCAGGGCGCCGTCTCCCAGCGGGCCGAGGTCCGCCCCCCAGTGCAGGACGCGCGGGAGCCGGCCACCGTCGACGGCGACGACGAGGCTGGTGCCTCCCGCGCGCAGGTGTACCGGTACGTCGTTCGTGGTGTCGTTCACTTTATGATCTTTACCCATCTTTTCCGTCATCCCTTGAGGCCGCTGCTCGCGATGCCCGCGAAGAACTGCCGCTGCAGGAGCAGGAAGACGATCACGAGCGGGACGGAGCACACGAACGCCCCCGCCATGAGGGTCGGGTAGTCCGTACCGAACTGTCCCTGCAGCCCCGCCAGCCCGACCGGCAGCGGCCGGTTCTCCCCCGAGGGCGAGACGATGAGCGGCCACAGGAGGTCGTTCCACGAGTAGAGGCCGGTCAGCACGGCGAGCGCGGCGAGCATCGGCCTGGCCATCGGGAGCATGACGTGCCAGAACACCTGGAAGGTGTTGGCGCCGTCGAGCCGCGCCGCCTCCTCGTAGTCCTTCGGCATGGTGAGGAAGGCCTGGCGCATCAGGAAGGTGCCGAACGCCGAGAACAGGCCGGGAATGGCGAGCGCCGGCAGGGTGTCCAGCAGCCGCATGCCGCGGATCAGCTCGTACTGGCCGATCAGGAACAGCTGGCTCGGCACCATCAGCATCGCGATGAACAGGCCGAACAGCAGGTTGCGGCCGCGGAAGGGGATGCGGGCGAAGGCGTACCCGGCGAGCGCCGCGACCGCGAGCTGGCCGGCGACCCGCAGGACCAGTGAGCCGACCGAGACCGCGAACATCGACCAGAACGGCACGGTCGTGAAGAACGTCGCGAACGCGTCCAGGCCGAAGCTCTCCGGGAGGATCGTCGGCGGGATCCTGGTCGCCTCGGCGGTCGACTTGAACAGGGTGAGGATCTGCCAGACGAACGGCACCACCATGATCACGGCCGCGATGACGAGGACGACGTGGATCGGCCAGGTGGTGCCCGCCTTCCCGCGCCGCCGGGGGCGCGGCCCGGGACTCCTGGCGGCGGTGGTCTCAGCGGCGATGGTCTCAGCCATAGAACACCCACGATTTCTGGAGGCGGAACTGCAGGGCCGTGGCGATCATGATCACCATGAGCAGCACGATCGCGATCGCGGCTCCGTAACCCTGGTCGAACTGGACGAACGCCTTCTCGTAGAAGAGGTAGACGATCGTCTTGGAGTCGGCGAGGGCGGTGTTGTTCACCCCGCGCAACATGACGAAGATCAGGTCGAACATCTGCAGGGCGGCGATCACGTTGAGGATCGTGACGAAGAAGATGCTCGGGCTGAGCAGCGGCACGGTGATGTGCCGGAACTGCCGTACGCGGCCCGCGCCGTCCAGGGCGGAGGCCTCGTAGAGCTCCTTCGGGATGGCCTGCAGCCCGGCGCCCAGGATGATCAGGTTGATGCCGAGGCCCATCCAGATGCCGGCCACGCCGAACGCGTAGATCGTGAACCGCGGATCGGCCACCCAGAACTGGCCGGAGACGCCGAACCACGACAGCACCGAGTTCAGCAGCCCGAAGTCGCCGTTGTAGATGAACCGCCAGACCATGCCGATCGCGACCGGCAGGGTGACCACGGGCAGGAAGAAGAGCACCCGGTAGACCGCGCGCCCCCGGCCGACCTGCTCGATCAGCGCCGCCAGCACGATGGCGAGGGGGATGCCGAGCAGGATGATCGCGGTGTAGAGGGCGGAGTTGCCGAACGCCTTCCAGAAGTCCTCGTCGCCGAGGAGGTTCGCGTAGTTGTCCAGCCCCACGAAGGTGGCGGGCCCGAACGCCGGCACGTCCTGGAAGCTCTTGATCATGGTGGACAGGAACGGCCACAGGTAGAGGGCGGCCAGGCCGATCACCGCCGGGGCGACGAACGCGGCCGCCCACCAGCCGCCGGGCTGACCGACGCCTGTACGGCGGCCGGCCGGCCGCCGTACAGGCTCCGTCGCCCTCGCGGGCTTCGTCGTCACGGACGTCATTGCTTCGCGAGCACCTCGTCGACGGCGGCCTGGTACTCCTTGGCCGCCTCCTGCACGGGCTTCTTGCCGTCCCACGCGGGAGCCAGATACTCCGCGGCGAGTCCCTGCCACTCCGACGCGTTGCCGGCGACCGGGAGGGGGACGCTGTACTCGATGGCGTCGATGAACACCTTCAGCTTGAACTCGGGCATCGCGTCGAGCCACGGCTGCTGCGTCCCCTTGTACGCGGGGAGCACCGTCCCGGTGGCGGCCTGGATCTCGGCGGCCTTGGTCCCGCCGAGGAAGGCGAGGAACTTCTTCAGCTCCTCCGGGTGCTTGCTGCCCGCGTACCCGGCGTTGCCGATGCCGCTGGTGACGGTGGCGCGCTTGACGCCCTGCGGCAGCGGCGCGACGTCGACCTTGCCCTTCAGGTCGGCGTTCTTGTGGAAGCGGAAGGCCCAGTACGCGCCGGAGAAGTACATGGCGACCTTCTGGTTCTCGAACATCGAGACGGCCTCGGTGTCCGACAGCTGCTGCAGCGTCGGCGACGAGCCGGCCGCCTGCAGGTCGGTCCAGAACTTCAGGCCGGCGACGCTCTCCGGGCTCGCGAAGCCGGACGCGGTGCCCTCACTGTTGATGATCGATCCGCCGGCCTGCAGGATCGTGTTGTAGTAGCCGCCCTGCGGGTCGATCGGCGCCGCGATGCCCCACACGCCCTTGGCCTTGTCGGTCAGCTTCTCGGCGGCGTCCTGCACGTCCTGCCAGCCCCAGGTGTCGTCCGGGTAGGCGACCTTGGCGGCGTCGAAGAGCGCCTTGTTGTACCAGATGCCGTTGGTGTCGAAGTCCTTCGGCAGCGCGAACAGCTTGCCCTCGTAGGTGTAGGAGTCGGTGACGGCCTTGGGGTAGACGCCCGTGTCGATCCCGGCGGTCTTGACCGTCTCCGACAGGTCGAGCAGCTGGCCGCCCTTCGCGTACTCGCGGAAGTGGTCGGCGAGCATCCAGAACGCGTCGGGCGCGGTGCCGCCCGCGGCGCCGACCTGGAGCGTCGACCAGTACTCGGTCCACGGCAGCGTCTGGACCTTGACGGTGATGTTCGGGTTCGCCTTCTGGAACTCCGCGGCGATCTGCTCCATCGCGGGAGTCTGGTCCTCGCTCCAGTTGGCGTAGGTGAGGGTGACCTTCTCACCCGGCGCGGCACCCGACCCCGACCCCGACCCGGATCCGGACCCGCAGGCCGTGAGAAGTGTCGTCGCCGTGACCATCGCCACGGCCGCCATCCACGTGCTTTTCATGGTGTTCCTCTGGTTGCGCTGTTGATCATGCTGTGCACCGGTCGCCGTGATCGGCGCGGTGTCATCGGCCGGGTGTCATCTGCTGGTGGGCGGGACGTGCAGGGTCGTGCCGACCCAGTCGACGTGCACGCCGGCGTCGTCCGGTGTGGCCGCCTCGCTGCGCAGGCAGAGGGTCTGGACGCCCCGCACCTCCACGCCGAAGTCCGTGACGGGCTTGCCCGCCTCGACGACGGCGGCGAACAGTTCGACGCCGTCGCCGAGGACGCCGACCCTGGCACCGCCGGTCGACTCGTCGTCGACCCCGACCGCGCCGGTGAACGTCTCCACGCGCCCGCCGAGGTGGAAGCGCGCCTCCGAGTACGGCGCCGTGCCGAGGCCGCGCTCGAACCCCTGACCCGCCACGCGCATGGGCCGGCCGTCGCCGGGGTTGCCCGCCCCGTTCGACTGGTCCCGCTCGACGGGCCCGTCGTCGTTGACGAAAGCGATCATCGGCAGGTCCGAGAGGGCGTGGTCGCCGGGCGTCAGGGGGCGCACGACACGCGCGTGCGAGACAACGGGCACCTGGCCCTCGCCCTCGCCGTCCCGCTCGATCGTCACGACGCCGAGACGCCCGGGGCGCAGCGAGGCGTCGGGACGGACGGCCCAGCCGGTCTCGCCGACAGGCTCGGCCGACCACCCGGGGGGAAGGCGCAGCCGGACCCCGGCGTCGGTCGTGATCGACGCCGTCCCGTCCGCGCCGACCTCGGCGACGGCCGGGTACACGGCCGGTACGGCCTGACGCGGCCGGGGCGCGGCCCGGAACACGTCGGTGCCCGCCGGGGCCACGATGGCGACGAACCCGCCGTCGCGGGCGACCTCGACGTCGATCGCGTCACCGGCGGTCGTGGTCGTCTCCACGAGCCCGGTCGCCGGCACCTCGCCGGTCGTGGGCGACGCGTCGCCGACGATCCACACCTGGGCGTCCGCCCCCACCCCGAGCGCGTCGAGCGGCACGCGGATCGTCCGGGCCTCCCCGGTGGCGATGCCGCCCACGAACCACCGGTCCCCGGCCCGGCGGGCGATGACCGCGTGGCTGTCGGGGTCGCCGGCCAGCAGCACCGTCTCCGCCCAGTACGGCGCCTGCTCCGCCAGGAACCGGGCCGCGAGCGGGCGTCCGGCGTAGGCGTCGACATGATCGGCGAAGTGGGTGATCCCGCATTCGAACGCCACCGACAGCCCGAGCTCGTGGCCGTCGCTGGTCGTGCGGTTCGCGGCGCCGAACGCGACCGGCGTGGCGTCCATGCCGCCCACGACGTTGCGGGTGAACGGCTGGATGACGTTGTGCGCGGCGGTGAGCGCCTGGTTCTCGAAGAACACGTAGTACTCGGCGCCGCGGATCGCCTCGTACCCGATCACCTGCGGGAACGTGCGCGCCCAGCCGCGCGGGACGACCGAGCCGTGGAAGTTCACCATGAGGCCGAGCCGCGCGGTCTCGGCGAGGATCGTGTCGTACCAGCGGTAGCGGTCCTTCGACTCCGACTCCATGAAGTCGACCTTGATCCCGGCGACGCCCCAGGACCGCCACAGCGCCAGCCTCCGCAGGTCCTCCGGGCTGTTCAGGTCGCGCCAGATCGTCCACAGGTGCACCTGGACGCCCCGGCCGGCGGCGTAGGAGACGATCTCCGGCACCCAGGTCTCCTCCCACCCGCAGTCGATGAGCAGGTGTTCCCAGCCAAGGTCGGCGGCGACGTCGACGAAGTGCTTCTGCTTGTTCAGCTGCGCGCCAGAGTAGAAGTCCGACCACCACGACCAGGCGGCCCGCCCCGGCCGGACCCACGCCGCCTCCTCCAGCTCGGGAGAGGCCGCGGGCGCCAGCTCGTCGACGAGCAGCGAGGACACCAGTTCCGACAACGTCCCGACGAGGAAGACCCGCCACGGCGTGACGACGCCGCGGGTGACCTCGACACTCTCGTCGGCGAGGACGAACCGCAGCGTCCGCCCGCCGCCCTCGAGTCCTCCCGCCTCGGGCTCGCCCGCCTCGACGTGCGCGCCCGCGAACCGGCCGTCGATCCCCGACTCGGTGATCAGTACGTACCTCTCCGCGTCCAGCCGGGCCAGGAACGGGAACCCGTACGCGCCGCTCGCCAGCTCGGCGCTGTCGACCCCGGAACGAGGCGTCTCGTACCAGGTCTGGTAGTCGAGCACCCAGCTCCGCGACCCGGCGGGAAGCGTGACGGCGGTGCGGTCACCCGTGACGCGGGCGGTCCCGTCCAGCGCGGGCAGCGCGTAGCGGACCGCGACGCCGTCACGCGCGACGCGCAGGACGACCTGCCATTCGACGCCGGCCTCGCGGAAGGCGTACACGCTCTCGCGGTGCTCGTAGTCGTGCTCGCCGGCGGACTTGCCGGAGCGGGCGCGGAACCGGTCGCGGACCGTACGCTCCGAGACGCGCACGAGCTCCGCGTCCGCCGTCCCCAGCTCCGTGCCGTCGAGCACGAACCCGAGCGGGACCCGGTCGAGGACGACCTCCTCCCGCCAGGTGACGGTCAACCGCACTCCCGTGCCGGCGTTCTCGACCCGGGCGTCGACCGGACCCGCGTTCGTCGCGGTTCTGGAGCGTACTTCGTCGGTCACCACGTTCTCCATCAGATGCCGTCAGGCTGCTCGGGCGGTGGGGAGCCACCGCCACATATCAATGACGCTATCGGCCGGGTGATTCTTCGTGAAATGGGCTTTCGCAGGCAGGGGA
Organism: Streptosporangium sp. LJ11; assembly: GCF_051918945.1. Taxonomy (NCBI): domain Bacteria; kingdom Bacillati; phylum Actinomycetota; class Actinomycetes; order Streptosporangiales; family Streptosporangiaceae; genus Streptosporangium; species Streptosporangium sp. LJ11. Next base: position 8,465 of record NZ_JBPXMB010000019.1, on the reverse strand, counting down.
TGGACGATCCGACGGTGTAGGCGGGGCGGCGCCTCGTCAGACCCGCACCGCCGGGCGGGCGGTCACCGCCCCGCCCGGCTCGCGTCGGCGCGCGGACCGCCGAGCCGGCGATCACCGCCCCGCCCGGCTCACAGCACCGTGCCGACCGAGTCGACGGTCACCGCCGCCCCGGACGCCTCCTTGAACACGATCGTGTTCACGCCGGGGTTCAACGGGAGCCCGACGGTCGCCGTCGCGGGGGTGTCGTCGCTCCCCGTCGCGTGCAGCGGCACGGTGATCGCGGCTCCGCCGTTCACCGCCACCTTGATCGAGCCGGCGGTCGCCGACGCGTAATTGATCCGTACCGTCTTGTCGCCGGCCGAGACGGCGTCGACGCGTACCGAGAGCGACCCGTCCGCCAGCCCGGACACCCCGGCCCCGCTTCCGCCGCCTTCGCATCCCGAGCACGCGTCCACGGCGGCCCCGCCCTCCCGGATGTTCGCCGGCGCCTCGGCCTGGACGGTACGCGCGATCGTCAACGCGTCGACGTCGGGGGCGTGGGCGCCGGGATTCAGGAACGTGACGGTGTTCGCGCCGGCGTTGAGCGGCACGTCGAGCGACCACTTGCCCACGTGCTCCCAGCCGCCGGAGTCCTTGACGTTCTCCGTCGAGACGGTGGCGCCGTTGACCTGCACCTGCACCGAACGCGGGTCGCCCGAGGTGTAGGTGAAGGTCAGCCTGTGCGTGCCCGCGGTCGCGGCCGTCACGCCGTTGAACCGCACCGAGCCGCCGGCCCCGAGGTCGCCGACCTTCTGCCCGCCGGAGCACCCCTTGCAGGGGTGGATCCCGGCGGCGCCGCCGCGCGTGTTGGCCGCGCTCTCCGCCTCGTACCGCGTGTCACCGGACCCGATCTTCGGCAGAGGGGTCTTCGAGATGTGCACCGAGACCCCGCCCGTGGCGATCATCGGCAGCGAGAGCGTGGTCGCGCTCGTCACGGCCTGGGTCGACGTGGTGAGCCGTCCCGAACCGTTGTCGGAGAAGATCGTCGCGGTGTACGTGCCCGAGCCGAGGAACGACAGCGGGACCGTGGCGGTCCTGGCCGGCGACGTCATCGCGCCGACGAACCAGTCGCCGCCCGAGCGGCGGGCCACCGTGATGTGATCTCCGGGGAACCCCTCGACGACCTTCGTCTCGTCCCACGTCGTCGGGAGCGCGCGCATCAGGTGACGGCCGTCCCACTGCTCGTAGGCCGCGGCCGAGTCCGCGTAGTTGACCATCGCGGAGGTGTACACGACGGCCTGCGCGAGCGTGTGCCCCTGCGTGAGGATCGACGCGTTCTCCGAGATCATCGTCGGCGTGTAGTCCATGCCGCCGAGCATGTTCCGGACGAACGGATAGGTGACGTCCTGGCGGGCGGTCGTGGGCGGCGGGTACAGGTAGTGCTCGGTTCCGGCGACCGCCTCCGTCGTCACCAGCCACGGCCAGGTACGGTTCTCGCCGCCCGGCTTGGTGTTGCCGTGGAAGGTGATCATCATCTCGTTGTCGCCCGCGGCCTTGCCGATCGACTGGTACCAGCCCATCGCCTCCCGCGAGTCCCGCAGGAAGAAGTCGACCTTGAGGCCCTTGACACCGTAGTCCTTGTGCTCGGCCATCAGCGCGTCCGCGACGGCCGGCTCGGCGAACGGCTCGGCGTTGACCCAGGCGAACATGCCCACCCCGCGCCGCTCGGCGTAGGACGCGATCGCCGGGAGGTCCGTCGCACGGTCGTAGCAGCAGTCCATGGTCACGTACTCGAAGCCCATCGACTCGGCGAAGTCGACGTACTCCTTCTGCTTGTCGAGGTCGGCGGCGCTGTCCCCGTCCGCGTACCACGACCAGGCGGCGCGCCCCGGGCGGACCCAGGAGGCGGGGGTCGCCGCCGGCGGGTTCAGGTGCTGCACCAGGTCCGAGTTGTAGAGCGGGTCGACGCCCTTCGCGATGATCGCCACCCGCCACGGCGTCTGGAACGGGTACGTCGCCGAGATCGGGAACGCCTGGTCCGGCGTCCGCCTCAGGTTCAGCAGCCCGTCCCCGGCGCCGCTGCCCTTCAGCAGGGACGGCACGTAGGAGGCGTTCGCGTTCACCACCTCGGCCTCGGTGATCACCGTGAAGTACGCGTTGTCGTCGATCGACGCCAGCAGCGGCATGGTGAGTTCCGCACCGGAGTTCAGCTGGGAGGCGTTCCGGTAGGTGTAGTCCTGCTCGTAGTTCCCGTTCCAGGGGGCGGCCCATCCGCCGGTCGTCGTCGGCAGACGCCACCCGCCGGCCTCGTCCGTGATCGACACCGCGCCGCTCCCCGGCAGCCGGTACCGGTAGGCGACGCCGTCGTCGTAGGCCCGGATCACCAGCTCCAGCGTCTGGCCCGACCTGGCGTACCGCAGCACCAGCTCGTTCGCGTGGTCGCGGTACGACGGCTTGGTCCCGGCGGGCAACGTGTAGGTCGTGTCGATCGACCTGCGCGACTCTCCCGTGAAGCCGAGACCGGACCGCAGGTCGACCGCCGAGGTGGCGATGCCCAGGGGCGACTCCCCGAAGACCGAGGTGCTCCCGGCCGTCACCGCGAACGTCAGCGCTCCCTGCGCCTGCTCGGTGACGGTGAAGGTGATCTGCCCGTTCGGCGAGCTCACGCCACGGGTCGTCAGCGCGAACGCGGGGGGCGTCGCGAGAAGGCTGAGGAGTATCGCCGCCATGGCCAGCACGGCGATCAGGACTGGGCGGTGAGGGCCGTTTCGCTGCGGCATTTCGCCTCCGGTCAGGAAGGGGGGCTGGACTTCACCAGGGTGTATCCGCTCAGGTGAGGTAACTATGAGCCCAGCTGGAGGCCGCAGGAATGGTGGAACCGGTGGACTGGCTGGACGATCCGACTATTCGCCGGTACGTCGCGGAGGGCAGGGCAGGGACGCCGGGCCGAAAGAGCGACGACACGACCGGCGGAAGCCGAGCCGACGGGACGTGGGGTGGAACCCTGCCACCGCAGGTAGGGCCCGAGGTCCTTGACAGCGCCGGACCCGGCGCGATAGAAAACCGAATAGTTATAGAACTGAAAGGTAATTAAAGTGTCTGCCGACGTTCTCGACGCGACGTTCGCCGCGCTGGCCGACCCGACCCGGCGAGCGATCCTGACCCGGCTGATGGAGGGCGAGGCCACGGTGACCGAGCTGGCCGCGCCGTTCGCGATGAGCCAGCCGGGCATCTCCAAACACCTGCGGGTGCTGGAGCGCGCCGGACTGATCTCCCGCGGACGCGACGCGCAGCGCAGGCCCTGCCGCCTGGAGGCCGGTCGGCTCAAGGACGCCGTGGACTGGCTGGCGAACTACCGCTCCTACTGGGAGGAGAGCTACCAGAGGCTGGACGCCCTCCTCGGCGAGCTCGAACCCGGCGGAGCGAACGCCGCCGGACGGGAGAGCCGGGAGAGCCGGGAGAGTTCGTGATGTCACGGCAGGAGCGGGCCGAAGGCCTCACGGTGCGGGCGGTGTCCGACACCGACCTCGTGCTCACCAGGACGTTCGCCGCGCCCCGCCGGCTCGTCTTCGACGCGTTCACCCGCCCCGAGCTGCTCCGGCGATGGCACGGTGCCCGCGGCTGGCACCTCGTCGTCTGCGAGATCGACCTGCGCCCAGGCGGCGCCTGGCGCTTCGTGTCGCGCGGGCCGGGGGGTGCGGAGCTGGGCCAGAGCGGGGTGTTCCACGAGGTCGACGCGCCCGGCCGGCTGGTCCAGAGCGAGGTCCACGACGGCTGGGAGGAGGGCGAGGCCCTCGTCACCACCGTCTTCGACGAGCGAGACGGCCGGACCGCGATGACCATCACGGTGCGCTACCCCTCACGCGAGGCCCGCGACGGCATCCTCCGCACCCCCATGGAACGCGGTGCGGGCGAGGCGTACGACCGTCTCGCCGAGATGCTCGACGAGACGACCGCGAACGCCGGCCCGTGACGTCCGACCCTGACCGGCGAGCTGTGACGCCCGACCGTGAAAGACGAGCTGTGACGACCGACCTTACAAGGCGAGCCGCGACGACCGACCTGAAAGGCAAGCCGCAATGACGGACGCCCGGCCCGCGCAGACCGAGGTCCCGGCCGACCTCACCGCACCGCCCGTCCCTCCCGGCACGTTTCTCCTCGAACTCGTCCCGGTGCCCGTCAAGGACATCGACCGGGCCAAGGCCTCCTACGCCGACCGCCTCGGCTTCCACGTGGACGTCGACGTACGGCTCTCGTAGAATCAGGTCGTCCCGTCAATTTGTTAACCCTATTTTTGAAAATCCACCTCATCGATGATCCTGGCTGGATGTCTTCCAGCGGATTTTCCTGCAGATCAGGGGTGTTGCGGCAATCTCGGCGACGCGCACGCAGCCGCACGCCGGTTGGCCGATAGTTGCGCACGGGCAGTGCTCAGAGTGTGCGGGCCTGCTGTCTCCCCTACAGTCGCGCTCATGGCACAGCAGCGAGAGATACGCGCGGAGACGGGTAACACCCGCCGGCTGATCACCCGAACGGAGATCGCGGAGTGGGCCAAGGTGGCCCGTCCGGCCGTCACGAACTGGGAGAGACGGCACGCCGACTTCCCCAAGCCCGTGTCGGCGGGGGAGGCGGAATACTTCCAGCTCCAGAGCGTGCTCACATGGCTGGACGCGCGCCGCGTCCCGGCCAACAGATTGATCGGTGACGAACCCTCCGGCACCACTTACGGCGACCGGGTACGACGTGGCCTGCCCGATGACCAGCTGCCCCCCGCGGCAGGGGATTCATCCGGCGAAGGACACGCACGACGGCTGCACGAGCTGCTGGCGCCGGCAGATGCGATCAGAGGCTCCGCCGCCATGGCGGACTACCTGGCTCTGCTGCTCACGCTCAACTTCCTGCGCGTGGCCGAGCAGGAGCGCTGGACGAAGTTGCACGAGCCGTCCATGCCCGCCGACGGCGCGAAGCAGGCCAAAGAACTGCTCCGGCGCATCGGGCACGCGGCCGACGAGGCGCTGCGCCGCCGCGGTGTGCCCCCGGGGCTGCAGGACTCCCTGGTGCGGCTGACCCCACGTACCGTCCGGAAACTCAGGCAGGTCGTCGAGCTCTCCGCCGGCCTCGGACGCGAGACGTACGACCTGCTCCTCATCAGGTACGAGGAGCAGGTCGCGCTGCGCAGCGGCGAGTTCTTCACACCTCCCGCGCTGACCAGGCTCATGGCCGACCTCGTCGTCTCCGGTGTCACCAAGATCAAGCGCATCTACGACCCGTACGCCCGCGGGGGTGAGCTGCTGGTCGCGACCGCCGACGCCGCGGGCGGGAACACGGAGGTGCGTGGCGAGAGCCCGCGCCTGGAGACCCTCCGATACGCTGCGATGAACCTGGCCCTGCGCGGTGCCGACGCGATCCTGGAAGTCGGCACGGCCACTCCGTGGGAGGTGCGCGGGAACCGGCCGGCGATCCGGGCGGACGTGATCGTCACGAACCCGCCGTTCAACACGGGCTCGACGACGGGGCAGAGGGCCCGGACAACCTGGCCGTACGGCGCGCCGCCGATGGGGAACGACAACTTCGCCTGGTTGCAGCACGTCCTGCAATCACTTGAAGACGGCGGCAGGGCAGCCGTGATCATGCCGCAGAGCGCTGGGACGTCCGTCAACCAGGCCGAGCGGGACATCCGCCGCGACATGGTGGACGCCGGGGTGGTCGAGTGCGTGATCGCCCTGCCGGGCCGGCTGTTCGCCGCCACCGACGTGCCCGTGTCCGTGTGGTTGCTGCGCCGGCCGGGCACTCCTGGCACGCCGGTGCTCTTCATCGACGCGCGGGAGCGAGCAGCGAAATCCCGCAACCACCGGACCCTGTCGCTGGACGACCCGAACGCCATCGTGACCACGTACCGGCGGTGGCGTGACGGTCAGGCGCCGGACGGCGGGCACGAGGCGGGCGGCGGTCTCGGCGTCACGGTTCGGCCTGAAGACATCCACGCCCGCGACTTCTCCCTCAATCCCGCCGACTATCTCGCCAACGAGTCGCCGAACGATACGGCCAAAGGGCTGAACGCCGCCGCCGGCGCGTTCGGACTGCTGGCCAGGACGCAGGTTCTGGCGAACGAGGCGGGCCAGGCGGTCGTCGCGCACGCGGCGGCGCTCGCCCAAGGGACCAAGAGCCCGTTCTCCGCGATTCCAGACGGCTGGACCAGTACGACACTGGCGGAGGTGTGTGAGATCCAGGCGGGCCCCTCGTACGCGCGTCTGCGCGACGAGCGACGCTCGCCGGACGGCGCCGCCCCCATGGTGCGGCCCAAGCACCTGCGGGAGGGCCACATCACCGCTTCCAGCCAGGAGAAGATCTCGGCCGGATTCGCCGCGTCGTACGAGCGCTACCTACTTCAACCCGGCGATATCATCTGCATCCGATCCGGCGTGCTGGTCCCTCCCGCGCTGGTGCGCGATGAGCACCGCGGCTGGCTGCCGCACCACAACCTGTTCCGCCTGCGCGCGCACCGGCCGGAGGCCTTCGACCCGCTCTACCTGCTCGGCCTCCTGTCGCAGCCGCAAGCGCTCGGCTGGGTGTACGACCGCTCGGCCACGGCGGGAGCGCGCTCCATCAGCACCCGCTCGTTCGGGGAACTACCGGTGATGCTGCCCCCGATGCCCGTACAGCGGCGCGTCGCCGCCCTGCTCCACGATCTCGACCTGCAGATCTCACTTCACCGGCAGCTGGTCACGGCCGCCACGGACGCCCGCGCCCTGCTGACCCAGGGCCTCATGAGCGGGGCGCTCACTCTCGACCCGGCATGAACCCATCTCCGAGGAAGGAAACTCCGCATGGACACGCAACCTCCTGCCGGCCCGAGCGCCACCCGGTCCCTTTGGCTGGCGATCGCGGGGCTCTTCTCCCTGGTGATCGCCCTGGTCGCAGGCATACTGAAGAGCCAGACCGGAGCGGGGCTCGCCGAATCGGCGCTGACGAGTGGTGGCGCGTTCGCCGCGGCGATGGCCCTGTGCCTGGCGGTCCTGGCCGCGGTCCAAGGACCGCGATGACTCTTCAACGTCTCCCGGCCGGACGGAGGCAGGCACAGGACACATTCGGCTTGATCATCGAGTCCATTCCGTCCTGGCGGCACGGGCCGCAGGGCTGCTGTGGATACCGTGCCGCCGGGCTCTTCCCGTCACGAGGGTGCCGAGGATGAATGCGTGGACGGCGCCGTCCCATGCCACATCGGCAAAGCCGACGAACCGCGCTGGATTGCTGGAGGCTTCGATGTGCTCCGGCGCGGTTCGACCTGGCGCATCCTGTGGAAACTCCGCTGCCGCCCTCTTCGGGCAGGCCGGCCGGTCAAAGCCGTCCTCACCCTTCGAACGCGCGAGGGAAGACGAAAACGTTCACTGGCGGCCGGCGTCACGACGTGGTTGGTTCCGGGACGACGCCCCACATGAATGTGGAGCCCTTCAGCAGTTGCTCCGTCACCCTGATCCCGGTCAGGTGCTCGACGAGCAGGAAAGCCGGCCCTTCGTAGAAACAGGGAAACGACGGGTAAAGCCTGTCGATCTCCGTCACCACGTCCGCGAGTTCGTCCGGTTCCTCCGTCAGATGTTCGTCATCGACTCCGAAGCGGAATCGGATCTCGCCGTTCTCGCACCAGTAAAAGTAGTCCAGGCCCTTGATGGCGAGTGCGGCTTGGGAGACGAGGCGGGTGCCCTCGGAAAGTTTGGTGGTCACGTCTTCGCAGGTGCCGAGCCAGTCAGGGTCGAAAACGAACGTCCAATCGCCGATGGAGGTGACGCCGAGAGGCTCCCCGGGACCTGGGTAGTGATCCGGGTCGTCGGGGAAGGGGCCCGGCGTGAAGTCCTCCCATCGACCGCCGAGGCGGGCGACCACCTGTTCAGGCGTGGCACGGACGTAGATGAAGCTGTAGCACTCCTCGGCATATTCGCCGCGGAGCCAGGAGACGTCAATGGGCCGCACAGTCATGTCGTCATGCTGCCAGCCGCCACCGACAGACACGGAACCCGATCGTCACGGGCCGATGGGGCTGGTCGCGATGTGGCGTGACGCACCCCTGGCCAACGTGAGCTCAGAATTCCGGCGATCAGCGAGCCTTTCACCCTCCCGATCGGCAGCTCGGGAGCGGGTGATGTGAAGTTGCTCGAAAACGGGTGAAGTCGTCGGCGGCCTGGGTGTTCACCTCCACCGGCTCAGCCGCTCCGAGCCGCGGCTTCAGCACGAAAAAGGCTCATTCATCGGGGCACTACGACATTCCCGGACGTTCGACACGGGTGGGGTCGCCGCGGACGAGCTCGTCGTGGATGCGCCGGCGGGCGCTGGTCGCGGCGCGCCCCGCCGTCTCGTCGCCGTGCTCGATGCGCTGTCGCAACAGCCGCATGGCGATGCGGCGGTTGAGGCTGAACTGCCGCTCGGTGTCGACCACGACGACGATCCCCGAGGGCCGGTGGGTCGCCCGTACCGCCGTGCTCGCCTTGTTG